>JANMLE010000126.1:0-2015 GCA_031372385.1 Planctomycetota bacterium
GTCCCCGCGGCCGCCGAGTTCACGATCAGGTTGTCGACATTGACCGCCGCGTTGACGCTGTTGACATTGAAGCCATTCCCCAGCGGCGTGTTGATCGTGGTCGTCCCCGTGAAGTGATAGGTGTCGGCCGCCGTTCCGCCCGTGAGCGAGACCGCCGACCCCGCGGTCTGCAATGTCGACAGCGAATCAACCGTCACATCGGCCGAGACATTGTTCAGCCGCAGTCCCGAACCGCCTGTTGATTGAATCGTGGTGTCGCGGATGTCGACCGTTCCGCCACTCAGGTTGGAGAGCAGAATGCCGTCACCTCCGGTCCCGGTGACGCTGCCCGACAACGTCAGATTGGGGGCTCCACCGAGGAAGCTGATCCCGCTGCCGGTCGCCGTGTTGACGGTGACGTTGTCAAGGACGAAGTTGCCGGTGGAATTGATGAAGCGAACGGCATCGCCGGTGATGGATTGAAAGCTCACGTCGCGCAGGGTCGATCCGGCGACACCCGTTCCCACGACCGCGTTCCCGTTATTGTTGGCGACGGTGAACCCGCCGAACGTGGAATTGGCGGCCATCGTCACCGCCGCTCCGGTCACACCGTCAAACTTCGGCATCAGGCCCCCGGCCACCTGCGTCGGCAGACGGAGTGTCCCACCACCATCCAATGCCAGCGGCTGAAAGCTGCCGTCGCCGAGCAATTGCTGCCCCGAGGTCAGGGTGACGCCGGTGGTCAACACCGAGTTTCCCTGCACGAGGATCACGTCGCCGCCCGCCGCCTGAGCCGCGGCCACCGTCTGATAGGGATTGGCAAACGTCCCGTTGCCGCCGGGTGCCGCTCCCGATGCGACCTGCTGAATGTTGTAGGCGGCGTGCGTCAACGGATTGAACGCCACCCGGTTGGCGTCGATCATTTCAGAGCGATCGACGATCACGTTGTAATTGCGTTCGACGAACCGGAACGGCGACGGAGCGTCCTGCTTCCATTTGCTCGACGGATGCATGCCGCCCCAGGGGAATTGGACCTGGCAGCCGACCATCACATTGCTGCCGAACAACGGGTCGTTCGTGTACAAGACCTGCGCGGTGACACTGTTGTTGACCACCCCTTCCACGCGCGTCTTGAAGCCGTTGATCCCGCCGCTGGGCCCCCCTTCAAAATGGTAGTACCCCACGAATCCGCGCACGCGGTGCCGTTCCATCACGGGCAGGCTGTACCCGGCCTCGACATCCACCCCGCGCAGCGCGGTCCCCTGGTCCATGAACCGCGAGTACAGCAGTTGATTCCCGGCGATGCGCGCGTTGCCGATCGAGTCCGAGTAGGTCTGCGCCGACGTGACCGGCAGATAAACGTTCGAACGAAGCTCCCAGCGGTCGATCAAGGCTTCGAAGCTGAGTCCGATCTGCTGGTAGTTCTTTCCCGTGGTCCCGTCGGCGTCATACCAGACGCTGGCTCCGCCCCACGCATTGAGATCCTCGCGCAGATGACGGTAGCCAAGACCGACGTTCCCGCCGAACAGCGCCCCGTTGGAAACGAATCCCCGCAGATCGCCGAAGATGAAGTGCTCGTCGGTCAGGATGTACGGCATCACCTCGAACGGCGTGATCGATTGGTTGCGGCCAAATGTCTTGAAGGCCAGATGACCCGCCTGGCCGATGACTCCCGGTCCGTCGCTCGAAGCGGCCGGCGCTGGTCTCGGCGCGGAAGCGGATTCGGCGACTATCTGCCGGCGCGAAGCGCGTCGAAAGCGGTCCGGTTCCGCGCTCACTTCCTCATCGTCGTCGGAATTCTCCTCGTCCAAATGGGCCCGAAGTGCCGACTTAATGTCATCAGCCGCCGCGGGTGCTGCGACGAGGTGAGCGACAGCCAGCAACAGGATGCCGTTCCACAACCAATGAGTCCCCAGGGACGGTGCCAGTCGGCCATTCCGCGAGATCTGCTTGCGATGCATGGAGTGGAATCCCTTCCGTACGGACCGGTTCCCCCGCCGCACGACAACCGTTTGCCGCCGGACGTGGAAACCGTC
>JANMLE010000160.1:0-12316 GCA_031372385.1 Planctomycetota bacterium
TAAATTTGGCCATCGCTATGGACTAACCATTCCTACTGGCAACGGACGCGCGGCAAATAACCCGTATTATACATGACCCCTGTCGCGCCGCGACCTTATGGTTGCGGACCACACTAACTTGGCCGCTCCCCTTACGGTCGCGGCTCGACTGGGGTCATGAATAATCCGGGTTAGTGGCCGCGCGACGGTTGCCAGTCGGAATGAGTCGTCCATCGCGATGGCCAATTGTCATTCGCCACGTCCGACGATTTCGATCGAATCCGGATCAAGGCTGACAAGTTCCCCACGCGCCGTCAGCGAGCCAAGGTGGAATTCAGCGAGACAGAAGTCCGCGAGACACCGGATCGTTCTGGCGGGATACCGCCTGACATGAATGCTCACACAGAGCGTCGGGCGGTCGACAGCTTCGTTGCTCGCGGGCCGATCACTGATCAGACCAGTCGCCGAATGGTGCGCTGGCTGAATGCGTCGAGTGCGCCGATGTCTTGGATCTTGTAGCGGATTCCATGGGAATCCGCGATCACTGCACCGTAACGGCCCAGCCGACGGATGTCGTCGTCGCTCTCCAGTTGAAAGCCGGTCTTGCCGCGGTCCGTTTCCACATCCCACCGACACGGCGGGAAGGGAGCGCTCACCGCCGTGATGCGCAGTATCACCGGGACAAATTCGCGTTCGGCCAGTTCGCGCCGGACGATGTCGCGCGCCGGGGGATTGAGCACCTCCAGGCTGGGGAGATTGAGCAGTTCCCGCCCCTCCGCGTCGATGATCGCGATCGCACGGTCGGGGTCGCTGAGCGGAAAGCAGCGCACCGGTTCGACACCGGGATGCTCGGTCCCGTCCGGCAGCGACAGGACCAGTTGTCCCCACTCGTTCTTGCGAAATGTCAGCTCTGCGAAGTCGGTGTTCACTGTTCTACCACCCGATGTCCTTGGTCAGTTCCTGCTGGGCGTGATGCAGTTTGGCATAGGCCCCGTCGATGGCCAGCAATTCGTCGTGCGTGCCGATTTCCACCAGCCGCCCGCGGTCGATCACCATGATCCGGTTGGCCTGACGCAGGGTGCTCAGCCGGTGCGCGATCGCGATGGTCGTGCGACCTCGCACCAGGTTTTGAAGCGCTTCCTGGATTTGCCGTTCGGTGGTGGAATCGAGCGCCGAGGTCGCTTCATCGAGAATCAGGATGCGCGGGTCGATCAGCAGGGCGCGGGCGATGCTGACCCGTTGCCGTTCACCGCCGGACAGCGAATGCCCCCGTTCGCCCACCAGCGAGTCGTAGCCGTCGGCCAGTTGCAGGATGAACTCGTGCGCGCGGGCCGCCTTGGCCGCGTTGATGATTTCCTCGCGCGTGGCGTCGGGCCGGCCGTACGAAATGTTTTCCGCGATGGTGCCGTAAAACAGGAAGGGATCCTGCAGCACGATGCCGACGTTGCGCCGGTACTGTTCGACCTTGTAACTGCGGATGTCGACACCGTCAGCCAGGATCGCCCCTTCGGCCACGTCGAAGAAGCGGCAAACGAGATTGATCAGCGTACTCTTGCCCGCACCGGTGTGTCCGACGAGGCCGATCATCTCGCCCGCTTGGATCTTCAGCGAAAAGTCCTTGATGACCTTGCGGTTGCCGTAACGGAATCCGACATGGCGGAATTCCAAGTCGCCCCGCAGTTTGTCGACGACGACCGGTCGCGCCGGCTCGGGGACGTTGGAAACACGATCCAAGATTTCGAAGATTCGCTGGGCACTGACCGCCGCCCGCTGCGACGCGGTCACCATGCGGCTCATCGTTTCCAGTTTGCTGTAGAACCGGCCGCTCATGATGACGAAGGCCGACAACGCGCCGACGGTGAAGCCAATCTCGCGGTTTGAGATCAACCAGACACCGTATGCCCAGACGACCAACACCCCGAGGGAATTGAGAAACGTGATCAGCGGCCAGAAGAACGTCCACAGCGAATTCACGTGATTGTTGGCGTGAAGGACGACTTCGTTCGACGTCCGGAACCGCTGGATTTCGCGGTCTTCCTGGGCGAACGCTTTCACGACGCGAATGCCGGGAATCGTATCGGCCAAAACGCTGGTCATGTGGGACCAGGCCCGGCTGGCCGCCTGGAATCCCATCTGCAGCTTGTCGCGCGAGTAGTACATCAGCCAGACGATGAACGGAAACGGCAACATCGTGACCAGCGCCAGGTTGACGTTCTTGTTGAACAACGTCACCGCCACGACAATCAACAGGATCGAATTGGCGGTGAAGTCGACGATGCTGTCCGACAGAAACAGGCACAAGCGGTCCGAATCGTTGCTGATCCGCGACATCAGGTCGCCGGTCCGCTTGCCGCCGAAGTACTCCAGCGACAGCTTTTGCAGATGGGAATAGGTTCTGTCCCGCAAGTCGGCGGTGACTCGTTCACTGACCCAGGCCAGGATCGCCCCCTGAGCCCAGCCCAAAAGCCAGGCGAGCAACGCCGCACCGAACATGGCGGTCAAATACCATGTGGCCGGAGCCAGCGAAGTGGCATTACCGTCCAAGTAGCCCGTCAGCAGGTCCACCAGCGGTTCGGTGATGTTCATCGTCTGGACTTCTGCGATCGTCGCGGCCAACGACAACAGAAACGCGATGAACATCCAGAAGGCATGGGGGCTGGCGAACTGCCACAGCCGAAACAACGCCATCGTGTCGGGCGGTGTTTCCTGCTCCTCCGCTTCGGGAACATCCTCTTCGTCGACGGACTTCCTGGCGGCGCGGCCTTCCTTCACGTCATCAAACCGATCGCCCAACACCAATGCCGCCGGACCCTGCGCAATGGTGTAGTACCAGTCACCCAACCGTCGATCATGGCCGAGCAGTTCCAGCGTCCCGAGTCCCGCGCGATCCTTGATGCGCAGTTTGTCCGCGTCGGCCAGTGGCCAGTCGCGCAGGGCGTCCGTGGTGCTGCTGAAAAAACGGCGGTTGGACAGGGCGAGCAGTGTCGTCCGGTAGCGCCGCTGATCGTCGATGTCCGACATCATCCAGGCGACGATGTGTTCGCCCGGTGCCAGCCGAGACTCGACCGGAGCCCGCAGCGGGGACTCAACAGATGACCAGCCCTCGACGTGCGAGGCCATCGCGGGAATTGTCGGATTCAAGACGCCAGCCTGTTCGGGAGTGGACGGACACCTTCAGGACAGGCACAGAGTACCGGACGGCGGGGGAAAGGGTAAGAGAGGCTGAAGTCCGGAGGCGGGAGGCGGGAGGAAGAGAAAACATGTCCGCGAACTTCATTCTCCGGCCTCCCGTGTGAAGGATTGGTCCGGACGATTCAGTGCAAAGTGAGAAGTGATCAGTGCAAAGTGCAAAGTGGTGGGAAGGCAATGATGGTTCCCATTACGAACATGCTCCCAGATGTGATGTCCGGTGGTCGTCGCTCCAACCTCGCCCGTGGGTGGGAGTGCGTTTCATTTTGCACTTTGCACTGATCACTTCTCACTTTGCACTGATCACGATCAACGGAACCGTCACAGTAGAACTGCGTCCCCCTCCCGCCTACTCCGCCCCCACGTTGCGGTTGATCATCTCGTTCACCGCTTGCGAGCTGCCGAAGGCGAACAGGCAGTCGCCGGCTTCAATGATCGCAGTGCCCGGTGGTGGCATCAGCCGTTCGCCGTTCGCGCGGCGGATGCCGACGATCATCACGCCGCGTTCGCGCAGGTCGGTGTCCATCAGCCGCTTGCCGACACACGCGCTGCTCGCGGAGATCTGCACGTCGGCCAGTTCCAATTGGCTGCCGTGATCGTCGGTGACTTCGAAGAAGTCCTCGACGCTGGGGTTCAGCATGAACCGGGCCATCTTCATCGCACCGCTGCTGAAGGGGCTGACCACGCGCGTGGCACCGGCCCGCTCCAGCTTGTCGACCGCCTTTTCGTCGCACGCCCTGGCGACGATCTGCATCTTCTCGTTCAGCAGCCGGGCGGAGAGCACCACATAGACGTTGTCGGCGTCGGTCGGCAACACCGTGGTCAGCGCCTTCGCTTCGAGGATGCCGGCGGTCAGCAGGACTTCATCGTCGGTGGCATCGCCGACCAGGTGCAACCAGCCGTGCTCGCGGCACACCGCGTCAAGGCGTTCGCCATCCACATCAATGACGACGAACGGTTTGTTGCGGGAATGCAGATATCGACAAATGGTGCGGCCCATCCGGCCGAAGCCGCAGACCACGAAATGATCCTTCAAACTCCTGATCGCGTGATCCATGGCCCGCCTCTCCCAATATCCCCGCAACTGAAGATTGACCAGCAATTGCCCCAACTGCGACACACAATAGGTGAAGATCCCGATCCCCACCATCAGGTAACAGATGATGAAGAGTTTGGTTGACGGATTGAGCTCGGTCTGCGCCGAGGCCGACAGCCCGACGGTCGTCATGATGATGACCGCCTCGTAGAAGCATTGCAGCCAGTCCCAGCCCTCAGTCAGCCGGAAGCAGCCGGCGCCCAGGATCAGGAATCCCAACAGCAACGCGATGATGACCAGCAGTTTTTTCATGGTGACGGTGAATCACTTCGATTGTTGCTCATACCTATCGCGCTAACGTGGCTGTTCTGTAGCTGAAGTAGCTGAAGTTCGACGAGAGTTCTTTAGCCCGGAGGGCGTCAGATCGTAGCCCACGGCGCGAGCCGTGGGTTGAATCGCAAGAGAATTCATTAGCCCGGAGGGCGACACATCGATCAACCTTCGACTTCTTCGAAGTGTCGCCCTCCGGGCTGCGTGTGCCTGTTGGCGATTCCCCACGGCTCGCGCCGTGGGCTACGATCTGCCGCCCTCCGGGCTGAAAAGAGGAGCTATAGTTACCAGCCAGTCAACGCTGTAAGGTTGCCCGATCCCGTCGAATTCCCATCAGCCAGCGACTCAGCCTGGCCACCGGCAGGTCGGGTTGCAGGACCGGTTCCGTTCGGCCATGCCTTCCCAGAACATTCGCGGCGGCAAGATAGCCGCTGCGGACGGCTCCTTCCATCGTCGCGGGCCAGCCCGTTTGAGTCCAATCACCGGCGAGTTGCAGATTGGCCAGCGGCGACTGCTGCCGGGGCCGCTTGGCGTCGACACCCGGCACTGGTGAAAAGACCGCGCGGTGTTCGGTGACCTGACGCGAATGCAGCAGCCGCGCCGTCGCGACCGCGGGCCAGAGCGCTGACAGTTCACCCAGCACTTGCTCCAGAATCGCCTCGCGCGTCTGACCGGCCAGTTCGCGGCTGGCGCTGATCACGATCTGATAGTAGTACCCCGGCTCAGTTACTTCAGATGGTGACGGCTTCAAGTCTCGACCCGCCCCGCGCGACAAGACCGTTCGATTGAACATCCACTGGCACAGCCGATCGACAAACACCGCGTGCGGCAGGTTCGTGATCGGCCGGTCGAACCACAGATGCACGCTGGAAATCGGCGCGGCTTCCAGTTGTGCGATCCCGGTCAAGTCCGGATGAGCGGCGAGTAACGGCGGCAGCACCGACAAGACTCGAAAGAACGGCAGCGCGACGATGAACTCATCGCCGGTGATCAACTCGCCCGAACCCAGCCGGACGGCGGTGACTCGATCATCATTCAATTCCAATCCTTCCACGGTGGCCTGCAACCGAATCTCCGATCCGCGCGAGGTCAGCCAGTCGGTCAGCCGTCCGCCGTACAACTCTTCCAACGGAACCGTGGGGATGTCGACCAGCCAGCCATCGCGGTTCGCCAGAAACGTGTCGACAAAAACTTTCCTCGCATGTCCGACATCGATCCGGTCGAGCGATTCACTGAGAGCGCTGACGAGGACGACGTGCCAGAAGCGAGTGATCGTCGCGGGAGTCTGGCCGTGGCGAATCAACCACTCGGAAAACGGCAGCCCCTGTTCGTCGGGACGAATGCCGCGCGCGAGGGATCTCAAGCCCCGCCCCAGCGCCAGCTTGTCGCGCCAACCCAGATAACTGAGCCGCGCGAAAGAGCCGGCCAAGTGCAACGGTGCCGGCCACGCGCCGGCCGAGAACTCGTCGATCACTCCGGTCGGGCCGACAAAGTACAGAGTCTTCTCGGTGCGAAAGAACTCGGCCAAACCCGTCGTCTGGCAGAAGTGCCGGAAGTTCGTGCAGCAACCCAGCGAGACGTGCTGACAGTTGTCGACGTCGGTTCCCGAAGTCGCATCCGGAAACGAACTCGCCCGTCCCCCCAACCGCGGCCGGGACTCCAGCACCAGACACTTCAGCCCCCGCTCCGTGAGCGCCACGGCCGCAGCCAGCCCGGCCAGTCCTCCGCCAACAATGATGATCCGCATGCTGCTCAGGCCATTCGCCGACGCCGGCGTTCCACTGGTGTTCGAGTCGTCCTTGGGGCCGAAAGAATAGCGTGACCCGCAACCCGTAGCCACGCTCGCCAGTGCGTGGGAAGCGTACACGTTCGCATCCGTCGCTCTGGCAAATGTAACGAAGTCAAACTGATTGAACCGTGGTCCTGTCGCTGCCTCTTTCCCGTAGTATTCACCACGGAATACCCCGAAAGTCACGGAAGGGAGGAAGAGTCACAAGTTGCGTGAAAGCATCTCATCGTGCTCAACAGACGCAGCGCAAGGTGGCGACAGTTGGCAACTCTTCCACTTCCGTGAGTTTCCGTGTTTTCCGTGGTTCCTCATGAACCAAGCGGTCTCTCGCCCGGCCAATTGCGGAATGGATCTGCCCCGCGGTACGCTTGTTCGCGATCTCGATCCGAATGCGGAGGTCGATTCATGTCCGTCTTCAACTTCAAGACCAAGTCGCCCCCCGCTTCGTCTCGCATCGCCGATCTCTGGGGAGGGATTCAGCGGGCGGCGCTGGAATTCGTCTACCCACCCACCTGCCTGCTGTGCCACGCTGAGATCACGCACAGCGTCGACGATCACCAACCACACAATCACAATTCGTCATTGTGTGCCGACTGCCTGACCAAGCTGGCTGCTTCCGCGGGCAGCGCCTGTCGACGTTGCGGCGCGCCGGTCGGACCGTTCACCATCGCCACCGACCATTGCATCCTGTGCCGTCGTGAAAACTTTGCATTCGACGAAGTCGTCCGGCTGGGGCTGTATCGGAATGAGCTTCGTATCGCCTGCCTGATGGCCAAGAACCCGGCGGGGGCGTTGCTCGCGCAGACGCTGGCCGATTTGCTCGTGGATGGTGGACACGAGCCGCTGACCGCGCAGCCGTTTCAGGCGGTGGTGCCGGTTCCCGAACATTGGCTGAAGCGGATCGTGCGACCGCACTATGCGGCCGAGACGATCGCGCGGCGGATTTCCACCCGGTTGAAGGTCCGGCTGGCGACCGGTATTCTCGCCAAGGCCCGCTGGACTCCGAAGCAGGCGAAGAGTCCGCCGGTTCAGCGCCGGCAACAGCAGAAGGATGCATTTCACGTGGTGGGAACAGGAGTGCGGGGACAATCGATTCTGCTGGTGGACGACATCCTGACCACCGGCGCGACGGCCGATGCCGCCGCGCGAGCGCTGAAACGAGCCGGGGCCAGTCGAGTCGTCGTGGCGGTCGTGGCGGTCAGTCCACCGCGCGCGTAACCGAGGGGCAGGCTGCCAGCCTGCCCAGTCCGTTTGTCGATGCTGCTTCAGCATCACGTGGGAGACATGTTCAGGTGCCATCGTCGCAGACAATCCGGATTGCCACCCGCGCCAGTAACCTGGCATTGTGGCAGGCGCGTCACATTGCGGACCTGATCCGACAAGCCGCGCCGTCCGTCACGGTGGAATTGGTCCACGTCTCCACCACCGGTGATCGCGATCAAACCGAACGCCTGCGAGACCTCGGCAGCCTCGGAGTCTTCACGCGCGAAGTGCAGAATGCCGTCTTGGACGGTCGCGCGGACATCGCCGTCCACAGCCTGAAGGATCTCCCCACCGATCCTGTTCCCGGCCTGGTTCTCGCGGCCACTCCCACCCGCGGCGCGACCGCCGATGCGCTCGTCCTTCCCGCCGGTGCCTCGGGGCCGGCCAGCATCCGGTCACTCCCCGTCGGAGCTCGCGTGGGGACCGGCAGCCCGCGCCGCCAAGCCCAGTTGCGTTACCTGCGCAGCGATCTGGTTCTCAGCGAAGTTCGCGGCAACGTCGAGACGCGCGTGCGGAAACTGGACGAAGGAGAGTATGACGCCCTCGTCCTGGCAACGGCCGGCCTGACACGTCTCGGCCTGTCTGGACGCATCTCGTGCGAACTGGCGCCCCCTGAGATGTTCCCCGCCGTCAGTCAGGGAGCGGTCGGTGTCGAATGCCGGGCCAATGACGAATCGGTCCGACAACTTCTCGCCAACATCACCGACCAAGCCACACTCGCCACAGCCACGGCCGAACGAAGCCTGTTGAGCACCCTCCGCGCCGGCTGCCACGCGCCGCTCGGTGTTTCCACCACCATGCAGGGCGACGACCTGCAACTCGAAGCGGTGATCCTGCCGCACGATGGCTCGCACCGCTGGATGGCCTGCGCCTGTGCCCCGGCCGCTGACGCCGTGGCGCTCGGTCAGCAAGTGGCGCAACTGCTCCTCGCGCAGGGAGTCGAGCGAGTGCTGCGCGGAACGGTGTGACCGAAGACGTTTAACCGCGACGCCAACGGCGTGCGCGCGAACAACGGTTCGCGCTCACCCGCGCGCACGCCGTCGGCGTAGCGGCTAAACGAAACCGTCTCACGTTGGACCGCGCGAGGGATAACGTCGGCAGAGATGCTCGCACAACGCGGCGATCAAGTTCTGGCGAGCGGCGCTGCGCGAGAACGTGTGATCCGCGTTGTCGATGAACGACAGGTTCAACTGTCCGCTGCGAGCCATCCGCCTGGCCTGCTGTCCGGCATGGTGGGTGAGAATTCTGTAACCGGGATCGGTCGTCGCGAAGAACATCGACAGGTGCCGCTGCCATGCCACCACTTGTCTCAGGTCCGCGGACAGATCTTCGGTCGCCGGATGTGAGACGCAGGGCGCGCCGATCCGGTGGATTGAGCAGTCAGCGTCCGCAGTGGCCTGCGCGCGGGATGACCGCGCCAGTCCCAGACGCTGGGCGACCAATTGCAACGCTCCCCGAACTCCGATGTGGCTGCGCCCCGACAGCAGTTTCAGCCACTTGCCCGGTTGCAGCGCGGAACCGAGGTAGTAGTGCTGACAGATCAGCTCCCGCGTCGGCGCTGTTTCGATCGTCATGCCGTCGCGCCAGAAGTACGTCAGCGGATTGATCAGGATGCTTTCGATCAGATCGGGATCGGTGAGCTGTGCGGCCGACTGAAACGCCGCGTAGGCACCGGAACAAAGGCCCAGCAACACGAACCGGCGCGAACCGGTCCGATCGCGCAGGAACTGTAACGCGATCTCGATATCGCGAAAGGCCGTCGCGGCGTACGAGTCATTCTCGGCGGCGATCTCATCGGGAACGCTGTCCCCCAGACCGCACAGATCCAGACGCAGACAGCGAAAGCCCTGTGCCGAAACCGTGCGGGCCATCTCCACGGTCATCCGTCCCGGTCCGATGCGGTACGCTGCTCCGGCGTTCAGCAGGACGATCGTCGGCAGGTCATCGGCGCGCGCATCGTGCGGCTCACTAAGGATCCCAAACAGATCCGGAGACTGACTGAGCCGGCAGGCGGTTTCGCGGATGACGGTGTCGGCAACCGGGATGTCAATGTGGTCGGGCAGCGCCGCCACAGCTCCGACAGTGATCTGTTGCTGTTCAACCACGATCGATGCCTCGTCGGCGACGACTCGTTGATGCAGCCACGCGGCGATTGCGCGAATCGCCGCCGCGGGAAGTTGACTCTTGTGCGGTTCCACCAGCATATGCGCCACGCCCGGCAGTCGTTGTTGTTCGACCGCGATGCCGCGTCCCGAGAAGTGATCCACGAGTCGCTGATCCGGCGAAGCCTCATCGCGACCGACCAGCAGGACTCGTCGGCAGCGCGGCTTCGACTGGAAGAGGGCGCACGTCGACAACGCGGCGGCCGTGTCGGGACTGAGTCGAAATCCGGCCGCTTCGATCACGCCCGTCGACTTGGCGTCCGGGGAACGCGCTTCAGACAGCATGTCGATGACGTTCAGTTCGCGGACAAACGAGCGACCGGTGATCACCGGCGCCCACAGGACCAGGTTGTCAATCTCGTCGTCGTCCAGTGCCAGTGCCGCCAGAGTCGCGCCCAGTCGCAGGCCGACGACACTGACACGCGAACAACCACGAACGGTCTTCATCCAGCGCACCGCTGTTCGGACGTTCGCCTGCCAGGTCGCGAACCGATCGGGGTCCATGTCGTCACCCGACGAGTCTCCCGTGCCGTCCCAGTCGAACCGCAGAGTCGGGATCTGGCGGCCCGCAAGCTGATCGGCGAGATGCCGTAGCCCGCGATGCGCATGCAATTGCTCAAAGCCGATCGGCGGACAGACGATGACTCCGTGGTGGCAGGTTTGTTCGCGTGGCGATTGGTGCAGCCACGCGAAGAGCGGGCACCCGGTGGACGGCAGATAGAACGCGGTGCGACGGATCGTTTCCGCGGCGGCGTGACGCAGCGATGGAAGGGGACGGGCGGAAGTGTCCGTCCCACTGAGCGCGTCGATGATGTCGGTGGTCATCGCGGGCACCTGCTACGTGGCTTTGGAACGGAGCGAAACGACATGACTGGCATCCATGTTCAAGGCTTCGATCGACGCCTTGAATGCGGGGGGCTGTGGTGACAGCGCGGCAAATATCACCGGCTTGGTGCGGTCGGGCGGCAGATGAAAATGGTTGTCGTCCGGCAGATAACCCTTCGCGGCGACTTGAACGCCGTGCAGGAAACGATCGGACCGCAGCGTGATGCGATATCGGCCGTCATCAACAAATTCCGCTGTGGTCTCCAACACAACGGCCCGGTCCAGCGTGGGAACAGCCCGTCGGATGAAATGGAAGGCTTCGCTGATCACTCGTCGCTCCGAGTCGAACCACGTCGCGACGACGACATCGTGATGCGGCGGACCGAAGCGGTAGGCGTAGCCGACATCGTAGAAGCCGCCGAGGATTTCATCGGCGCTGATCGTGCATCGCGATCGTCCGCCGAGGCGCACCGCGAGCTCCTGTTTGGCGACGACGACCTGCGGTTCTTTCAGCAGCAGCACCTCCACGAAACTGTCGCAAGCGTCGGCCGTTTCATTCACCAAGTGCAGGTGCAGTCCGTTCAATCCCTCGTCGGTCAGCACCAACTGGCGGCTCTGCCAAGTCCGCTTCAGATCGTAGTACGCGGCCTTGGGCGTGCCGGTGGAATCGACGATGCCCCACCCCGCAGCCGGCCACAGATCCTTGTAGAACCAGACCAGGCCGCCGTGATTGTGGCTGTGTCCGCTGCGCCATTCCGAGAACGTTTGCCGCATCATCTCACCGGTCACCAGCCGGCTCAGTTGCAGGTACTTCGGCATGTCCCATGACCGAAGCTGCACCGGATCGACCTGGAACAACTCGCGCAGGTAATGATCGCGGACATCCTCGAAGTCCCAGCCCGCTCCGGTGTCCCGCGGAACCCGCCGCTTCCACCGCGGATCGTGGGTTGCCGTGTGCGAGCCCCGTGTGATCGCCTCGATCGTCGCGGCCTCGGGCACGTTGGAAAACCCGAGGCATTCGGGAGTGAACTTCACATCCGAGCGGCGGATGTCCGAGGTTGGCCGCTGATAGGCACCGACCCCGTAGTAGTGGGTCAATCCCGTGTCGGGTTGGAACGGCAGGACGCCGCCGCTCGGGGTCGACGGAACGTAGCCCGTCCCCGGATGGAGCCGCGCACAGAGCTCGGGCAACTGTTCGGCGAACCAACTGTTGCTCCAGAGTTCGCGCGGCATGCCGAGCATCGCGGCCTGCTGTTCGATCTCACTGTTCCCGCAGTACACGGCCACACAGGGATGCGATGCCAGCCGCGTCAGTTGCCCGGTGACTTCGGCCGCAATGTTGTTCCGGAACGACTCGTCGTCGATGGGATAGTCCATGTTGGCGAACATGAAGTCCTGCCAGACAAGAATGCCGAGCTCATCGCACAAGCGGTAGAAGTCATCGCTCTCGTAGACCATCGTGCCGCCGACGCGCAGCATGTTGACACCGGCATCGCGGGCCAGCGTCAGGTCGTGCCGCAATTGTTCCGCGGTCCCCGACAGCGTCAGAATGTCGCTGACCGTCCAACAGGCACCGCGGCAATAGATCGGTTCGTCGTTGACCCGGATCTCGAATCCGCCGTCGCGGACGACCTCCAATTGGCGGAAGCCGACGGGCGCACAGTCCCACCGATGCTCCGTGCCGCCGGCATCGAGCACCAACTCGCAGTCATACAGCGCGGGTTGACCGTGAGTGTGCGGCCA
>JANMLE010000167.1:0-2513 GCA_031372385.1 Planctomycetota bacterium
CGCCTCAGACTTGAACTCCGCCGTGTACCGACGACGCGGCTTCTTTTTACCTTCCAAGACTCTTCGTGTTCCCATCGGATACCCCTTCTGGTCGAGTCCAGAATAAGCACTCCGACTGTCCGAAAAACCTGAAGCAGGTCAAATGTAGTTCGGCACGGTGCGATACTTCCCCCGCGTTTTGTCGTGGCCTCGCACGCCCGACATCAACGTGGCGTGAATCTGTTTGAGCAACCGTCCGCACAACGGCAGCTTGACGCATCAGTCGCCCAACTCCCACACCGTTCCATACACGTCTTCGCGTTCGAAGAACTCCAGCAGTCGCAGGTAGAACTCGTGGTTGGCGAGTGTGCTGCTGTCGCCGAAGACGATCAGCTTGCGTCGTGCGCGGGTCAGTGCCACGTTCATGCGGCGGGTGTCCGTCAGAAAGCCGAGCTCGCCCTTGGTGTTGGACCGGACGAGTGAGATCACGATCGCTTCCTTCTCGCGTCCTTGGAAGCCGTCGACCGTGTCGACTTCGACGCCCGGCGCGTCGATCAGGTCTCGCAGCAGGCGGGCTTGGGCCGCGTACGGTGTGATCACGGCGACGTCGGTCGGTGGCACTCCCGCGGCGATCAGTTCTTCGACCTGACGAGCGACGAACGCGGCCTCGCCCGGATTCTGCAGACTGGTTCCCTGTTCTTCCGATTGCTCATCGCAGCCTGATCCGGCGGTGTCGAAGAATCGCACCGGTGACTGTGTCAGGGGACTCGCGGTCACATCCGGCAGATCGGCCAGAAGGTGTTCGCGGACGGATTCCGCGGCGACCAGCGACGACTCGTATAACTCGGCGGACGAGAACCGCATGATCTGCTCGTGCATGCGGTATTGCTTCGTCAGCCGCTGCGAAATCGTTCCGCCCCAACGCTCCATCAGCCGTTCCATCAGGCTGACATGAAAACCGTCGCGCCGCGCTTCGATGGACACCACGGTCGGCGGCAACTGACAGTGGTCGCCCGCCAGGACCAGGCGGCGACAACGCACCAACGGAATCCAGCAGCACGGCTCCGTTGACTGAGCCGCCTCGTCGATCACGACCAGATCGAATTCGCGGTTCCCCAACAGGTCGTCATTGAGTCCCGTCAGCGTGGCGCAGATCACACTTGCCGAATCGAGCAATTGCGTGACGAGGCTCGTCTCCATGCGCCGCGCATCGTCCAACAGTTTTCTGGCTTCCGCGCGCAGCTCCCGTCGCGCGCCGGGTGCGGGAGCGGCCCGCGTGTACTTGCCTGCCTGACGACGCAGCGTGAAGGCTTCCTTCGTCCATTCGCGGGCCAGCTTCAACGAGGGATGCGATTCGACCTGCACATCCAACGTGTGCTCGCGCAGAGTCGGCAACACGCGAGCGGGATGGCCGATCCGCAAGGCTCGCTCACCCGCCGCCAGCAACTGTTCGAGCAGATTGTCCACCGCCAGGTTGCTCGGAGCACACGCCAGCACGCGTTCTCCGCGACGGATCGCCTGACGAATCAGTTCCACGACCGTGGTCGTCTTGCCCGTGCCGGGCGGTCCGTGAATGATCGCGAAGTCTTCGGCCGACAGAGCCCGATCCACCGCCGCCCGCTGCGAGTCATCCAAGTTCGACAGCGGCAGCCAGACCTTGGGCGGGGAGAAGACCGGTGGTTCCTCACCCAGCAACCGGCGTTTGAGAACTGCGAGTCGGCCGCGTTCCGCGGCATCTGCCTTTCGCAGAGCATCCCGCTGGCGCTGCCGAGCCACCTCGTCGGACGATACGTCCAAGCGAAACGTTGGACGATCGGCCACCGGCTCCGGTGATTCCGCCAGCGCGACGGTGATCGCCCCGCGATCGCGATCCGTCACCACGCCGCGCCAGCCCGTTCCGCCCTGTGCCTGCTCTTCCGAAAGCACGACCGGAGTTCCCGCGCTCAGCCGGGTCCAAGGGAGATCGAGTCGCCGGTCGCGTTTGCCGAGCGTGACAACTGCGCGCCCGCCGAAGCCACCGACCTCGTCTCGAATCGCGAGTCCCACCAGGCTGACTCCGCTCCGCTCGGCGGCGTCTCCGGTCGCCTGTCGGGAGCGCCGAACCACTTCGCTCGTTTCCGCCGCGCCCTCGAAGTCCAGGCACCGGATCAGCCGCTGAAAGTATTCGTCCGCCACCCGCGATCCCCCGTGTCGATGTCGTGAATGAGCTCTGTGGCATGGGCTTCCAGCCTGTGATTCTTCGGAGAAAGCGACAGGCTGGAAGCCTATCCCACGGTTTTCCAGAAGGCTGACATGCGGCTATCCCGGATTATTCATGAGGAACCACGAAATACTCGAAAGACACGAAAATGAAGAGAGTTGCGGTCAGAACATCGCAAGACATTGCGCGTCGTTCCTTTGCGGTCACTTGGGATTAGGGGCTGTGCATTTACTACGTCCGAGTTTGCCAAGTAGGGTGCGTGGAGTCTTCGGAACGCACCATCGCTGGAACGGTGATTCTCCTGCCGGTGCGTTCCGAAGACTCCATGTACCCT
>JANMLE010000181.1:0-4631 GCA_031372385.1 Planctomycetota bacterium
TCGCCGCAGACGAAGTGCGCCTGGTGAAACAGCCGGGTGTTCGGCAACGCGCGGCAGATGCTGAAGGCGACCAGCGCCACGGGATGGGCATGCACGATGCCGCGCAGATCGGGCCGGCATTCGTAGATCGCGCGGTGAAACGGGTACTCGGACGACGGCCGGTGCGTCCCGTCGATCGCACCGTCGGCCCGGACGCAGACGATGTCGTTCCGCGTCAGGTTCCCCTTGTCGATCCGGGCCGGCGAGATCCATGTGTCGCCGTTCTCTTCGCGGATCGAAAGATTCCCGCCGGAGGTCGTCGTCATGCGGTGCCGATAGATCCGTTCCATCGTTTGCATGATTTCGTCGCGAGGGTGAAGCAGGTCGTTGTTGGATGGCATGGGAACTCGGTTGAAGGGGGAAGATTGAAGGGAGAAGGAAGAGTCAGGAGTCAGAAATGAGGGGACAAATGACAAATGACCACTGACAAATAACAAACGACAAATCCCCCAAACATCAGGCGAGGCAGTTGCCGTATTGTTGTTCGTAGAACGAGCGGTATTCGCCCGATTTGATCCGCGCGATCCAGTCGGGGTTGGCCAGATACCAGTCGATCGTCCGACGCAGGCCGTCGCGGAAGACGGTCTGCGGTTCCCAGCCCAGTTCGCGTTTGGCTTTGCTGGCGTCGATCGCATAACGGTGGTCGTGTCCCGGACGGTCGGCGACGTAGCGGATCAGCGACGCGGGTTTGCCCAGAGCCTCCAGCAACGCGTGAGTCAGGTCTAGGTTGGTCAGTTCGGAATTGCCGCCGAAGTTGTAGACCTCGCCGACCCGGCCGCGGCGGAGTGCGGCGCCGATGCCTCGGCAATGGTCCAGCACGTGGATCCAGTCACGCACGTTTAAGCCCGTTCCATAGACCGGCAACGCCTGATCTTGGAGGGCGTTGGAGATGAACAACGGAATCAGTTTCTCCGGGAACTGGTACGGACCGTAGTTGTTCGAACAGCGCGTGATGATTGCCGGGAAGTCGAAGGTTTGGACGTACGCGCGCACGAGGAGATCGGCCGCCGCCTTCGAGGCTGAATACGGGCTGTTCGGCGCGATCGGCGTTTCCTCGGTGAACTTCCCGTCCTCGCCGAGACTGCCGTAGACCTCGTCGGTCGAGACCTGCAAGTACCGTCCGATGCGGTGCCGCCGGCAGCAATCGAGCAGCGTCTGGGTTCCGACAATATTCGTCTGCACGAACGGCGACGAATCCAAGATGCTCCGATCGACGTGGCTTTCCGCGGCGAAATTCACGACGGCATCGACCCCGCCCGCCTGCAACAGCGACGACAGGAACTCCCCGTCGCAGATGTCCCCCTGGGCGAACTGATAGCGGGGGTCGTCACGCAGATCGGCCAGATTTGCGAGGTTGCCGGCATAGGTCAGCTTGTCGACATTCACGA
This sequence comes from Planctomycetota bacterium, assembly GCA_031372385.1. GTDB lineage: Bacteria > Planctomycetota > Planctomycetia > Planctomycetales > Planctomycetaceae > Schlesneria. The sequence goes on from JANMLE010000181.1 coordinate 1,428, forward strand.
TCGACAGACCGGGGTCCGTCGCCAGTTCGAGCCGGATGAAATTGGAACCGATGAAGCCGCAGCCGCCGGTGACCAGTACTCGTCGCATGAACTTCGATCCTTTGGTGAGTGATGGGATTGATGGGAATGATGAGATTGATGGGAGTGGGGCGTTCGTGGACTTTCCGAATACAGTTGTCGCTCGTTCGTCGCCACGCGGCCAGTTGTCTGAAGAATCGGTCCCGCGTCTGGACTGAATGAACCCTACAACCGTCCGCTGCGAAAGATACCAAAGATCAGCCACATCGCCAGCAGGCTGGAGGCGACATACATCGGCACGCTGATCCAGACGGAGCTGACCTTGCCCGCCAGGATCAACGACGACGCCATGATCAGCGACGAGACGACCATGCCCACCACCAGCCGGTTGCTCGATCGTTCCATTTCCAGGATGAAGTGATCCAGGTTGCGGTGGTCCAACTGGATTCGCAGATCATTCTCGCTGATCTTCTTCATGGTGCGGTTCATGTAGACGGGCATGTCGTGCGCCATCTCCACCATCTTCCGCGATTCGTCGAACAACCGCGCGGCGATGCGGGAGGGTTGATACCGCTCCCTCACCAACCGCTCGACAAACGGCTGCAGGTGCGAGGCCAGGTTGAAGTCGGGGTCCAGTTGACGTCCGATGCCCTCCAGGGTGACCAGTGCCCGGATCAACAGCATCAGACTGCCCGGACAGCGGATGCCGTGGTTGGACAGGATGGCCACGAAGTCCGACAGCAGCCGGCCGACATTCATCCGTTCGAGCGGGATGCCGTAATAGTTCGCGATGAAGTCGCGCATGTCGATCTGCAGCAGCGGACGGTCGATCTCGCGGCACGGCTCGCCGATCTGCAGCACCAGCTTGACGGCTGCGTCGACGTTCTGCTGGCTGATCGACACCAGCAGGTCGATCAGTTGCTCGCGGGTTTTTTCGTCGAGCATGCCGATCATGCCGTAGTCGAGCAGGCAGATGGTTCCGTCGCGCCGGATGCGGAGGTTGCCGGGATGCGGATCGCCGTGAAAGACGCCGAATTCAAACGCCATCTTCATGAAGATCCGCGCGCCGTTCGCGGCGACCTGTGCCGGATCCACGACGATGGCGGCGGGGACATTGACACCAGCGGCGACAACCACCGTCTGATCCCGGCGCATGGCCGGGCTTTCCCCGGACAGTTCGTCGACGTGCATTCCGTCGATGTATTCCATTGTCAGCACGGCATCGGTCGTGGACTCCCAGACGACGATCGGCACGTACAGAGTGGCGTCCTGACGGAACAGGCGGCGGAACTCGTCCATCGTTCGGCCTTCGCGGGCAAAGTTCAGTTCGCGCCGGATGGATCGCGCGAAGTGATTCACCAGTCCGATCGGATCGAAGACCCGCGCTTCGGCGATATGCCGGTCGATCAGCACGGCAATCTCGTGCATCAGGGCCAGATCGCGCTCCACACTGCGGACCGCTCCCGGCCGTCGGATCTTCACGGCCAACTGCATCCCGTCGAAAGTCATGGCCCGATGGACCTGGGCCAACGAACCGGCCGCCAGGGGAGTTCTGTCAAACATCGCGAACAACTCGGTGATCGGCCGTCCCAACTCCGCCTCCAGCCGCTCGACGGCCGCCTCCGAGGGGAATGGCGGGACGCTTTCCTGAAGCTTCTTCAACTCGGTCAGCATCTCGGGCGGCACCAGGTCCGGCCGGGTGCTCATCACCTGCCCGAACTTGATGTACGTCGGGCCCAGACTTTCCAGTGTCAGCCGGATGCGTTCGACCAGTTTCAGGTGCTTGATCGGTTCGTGCGGCTTGCGCGAAAACAGCCGCCGCGAACGATACCAGACCGACCGCAATCCGATCCGGTCCACGAGATCGCTGAAGCCGTGATTGAGCATCACAGTCACGATCTCGCTGGTGCGGCCGAGATTCCTCAGCAGTCGAAACGGATGGCTTTCCAAGAGCGGCTCCGCGGTGGGGCGAGTGGGTAGTCGAGAGTGGGTAGTGGGTAGCAGAGAAGAGTTGGTGGATGGGGAATGCCGGCCTCGTGATTGTTGTTCCAGCGCCACGGGGCCGGAACAGGAACGCGGACGCCGCGGCGATTGTAAGCGCAGCAGGCGCTTCAGGGAAACCCGGTTCAGCGAAGGCGGCGCGTCCTCGTTTCGGGCGGGGCGGCGTCTGCTTGTCATGGACCACAGGTGTGCTTCGCGGCTTCGTCTTCGTTTAACCCTGAGCCAACGGCGAAGGTGGAGTGGGCAGCAGCATTCGTCACCACAGGCGGTGTCGGCCCAGGAGTCGGCGCGCTGGCAACCGACACCTTCGCCGTTGGCTCAGGGTTAAACGACGGAGTTCCGCAATCTCAGATTGGTCGCGGTCAAACGTCGCCCCTTCAATGCCGGATTGAATGACGGTCCGCGAACCCAACGTGTCACAGCACGACGAAGTCACAACACGGAGAAGTAGTTCGCCACCGCGAAGTCGAAGGCTTCGGGGGTCATCTTGCGCGGCTGCTGTTTGTACGTGCAGTAGTTGCGAAGCTGCTGCAACAGGTCGCGCGGCTGGCACGAACGGAATGGACGTTTAACGCCGTAGTGCTTGCCAATCAGGTGATCGACCGCCGCGTCGTCGTATTGAAATCCCATCCGCGGCGAGAGCCGGCGGATGATCTCGCGGAACTCGGCTTCGGTCGGATCGGGAACTTGGATCTTGTACGGGATGCGCCGCAGGAACGCTCCGTCGACCAGTTCGCGCGGTTCGAGATTCGTCGAGAAGATGATCAGTTGATCGAATGGCACCTGGATCTTCTTGCCGCTGGGGAGACTCAGAAAGTCATACCGCTTTTCGAGCGGCACGATCCAACGATTCAACAGTTCGCTGACCGGCATCCGTTGGCGGCCGAAGTCGTCGATGACCAGGATGCCGCAGTTGCTCTTCAGTTGCAGCGGCGCTTCGCAGACCCTGGTCTGCTGGTTCTGGCAGACTTCGAGTTCTTCCATCGTCAATTCGCCGCCGGCGATCACCGTCGGGCGCGTGATGCGGATCCAGCGCGGATCGACGCCGGACAGATCGAACAGTCCGTCACCCGCTTCGACGGGAACCTCTTCGTGGATGCCGGGGTCGTACAGACGGATCAGGTCGCCGTCGACACCGAGCGCGCGGGGAATCCAGATCGTGCTGCCGAAGCACTTCGTGATCCG
>JANMLE010000202.1:0-1608 GCA_031372385.1 Planctomycetota bacterium
GGGGGGGGCCCCGCCGTCCCCCCCCCCCCCCCCCCCCCCCCCCCCCCGGGACGGGGAGAACCGGTCAGTTCCCACCACGGGAAGTCTATCCGCCCGCCATTGATACGCGATCGGATCGAACCGTCTGACGGGCAGCGGGTCGACACCGCGGACTTCTGTGTCGACGGCTCACCCGCGGGCTTCGGGTCCGTGCAACAGGCGAGTCTCGAACCGTTCGATTTGCCCCCCCTGCCCCGAGATCCCCGGACCTTGTTTCCGGCGGCCGATGACGCGACTCCATTTGACGGAGCGCCGAACCAAGACCGCGCGACCGAGCCCGCGTTGCTCGACCGTCCCTTGGGTGAGCCCGGCGAAGTCTTCGCCGATGCGGTCGCCGTCCACGACTGGCCGGTCCATCCGCTCGATGCGCCGTTGGGTTACACCGGGAAGTCCGGAATCCTGCCGATCGATGGGCAGGAAGACGGGCATTTCGTCCCGATGCCCGATCGCTGGAGATCGGGTTTTCCATTCTGGGATCGTTACGGCAAGGGCCATCCACCGGGCGAGGACTCTCCGTACAAGGAGGGGCACTGGTGGGATCCGTACAACCTGAATGTGCTCAAGGGAGACTATCCGGTCATCGGACAGCACACGTTTCTCAAACTGACCGGCCGGATCGATTCGTTGCAGGAGTACCGGCAACTCCCCACCGCGACGACGCCGTTTGAAAGCACCGTCGGCACGAATCAACAGCAGTTCTTCGGCGATCCCAACCAATACTTCACGACGAACTTCTTCCGGCTGACCGTCGAGCTGCTGCACGGCAACACGAGCTTCAAGCCGGTCGACTGGAGCCTGCGAGTCACGCCGGTCTTCAACGCGAACTACTTGGACACGCAGGAGCTGGGAGTCGTCAACCCGGATGTGCGCAAGGGGACGAACCGGTTCGACGACTTCGTGGCGTTGGAAGAGTACTTCCTCGAAGCGAAACTCAAGGATCTCAGTCCCGACTACGACTTCATGTCGCTGCGGATCGGATCGCAGCCGTTCGTCAGCGACTTCCGCGGCTTCATCTTCTCGGACACGAATCGCGCGGTGCGGTTGTTCGGCACGCGGCTGGCCAATCGCGACCAGTTCAACATCGCGTACTTTCGCCAGGCGGAGAAGGACACCAACAGCCAACTGAATACGTTTGAGGATCGCAATCAGTCGATCGTGGTCGCCAATTACTATCGGCAGGACTTTGTCTTTCCGGGGTACACGGCGCAGATGAGCCTGCATTACAACAACGATGGTCCGAGCTTCAAGTTTGACCGCAACGACTTTCTCGCGCGCCCCGATCCCGTCGGTGTGTTTCAACCGCACCGGGTCGAAGCCGTGTATCTCGGGCTGGCGGGTGAAGGGCACATCGGACGGGTCAACATTTCGAACGCGTTCTACTGGGTCACCGGGCACGACAGCCAGAACCCGATCGCCGGCTCGCGGCAGACCATCAACGCGAAGATGGCGGCGGCGGAGGTGTCGTACGACCGCGACTGGATCAGGTTTCGCGGTTCGTTCTTCTATGCCTCGGGGGACCGCGATCCGTATGACTGCAACGCGAACGGATTCGATTCGATCCTCGACAGC
>JANMLE010000209.1:0-1597 GCA_031372385.1 Planctomycetota bacterium
CCGGGGCCGAAGCTGTTCGGACCGCCGGTCATCAGGAAGCCCGCGCCGAGATTGTGGACGGCGTCGCGGACGGCCTGAAGTTGCAAGGCGGTGAACTCATCGTGCGGAACGTTGCAGAAGATGATCGCATCGTAGGGCATCAGTGAGGCGGCATCGTTGGGAAGGTCGGACCCGTTGATAACCTCGACCGCGCGCTCGCCCTCGCGAATCGCCTGTTCGAGACGTTCCCAGTCGCGCTTGTCCCCGACGGTGTCCTTGACGAGCAGCACCTTTCCCTCACCCTCGACGAAGATGTAATTCAGGACGGTGTTGTTTTGGGCGAGGCTGTCGTACGCCTTCGGTACTTCGATGCTGGCGGTGTACTCGTAGTACCCGGCCGACCGCAGCGTGAGCGGGACCGAATAGCGGTTCTTGCCCGCCTTGTAGTCGACCTCCTGCTCGGCGATCACCTTGCCGTTTTCACGGAGCACCAGTTTTCCCCGGCCGTCCCCGACCGACGACAGGACCATCGCCGCCTCATACGTTTCACCCAGCTTGACCTGCGCGGGCAGATCGAGCCGTTCGAGCCAGACTTCGTGCTCGTACGAGTAGTCGATCGGCAGCACATCGACGGCGATGCCGCGGGATTTGAGGTCGCCGAGCGTGCGCGTCAGCGACCCCTCGGTCTGCACGCCGTCGCTGATCAGGATGATGCGGCCCTGCACATCCTCGGTGATCACCGCGGAGGACATCGACAGCGCCTGCTCCAGATTCGTCGCGCCGTGGTCAATCTGCGAATTGATCGCTTCGGGCGCGAAGCTCTCCCGCGGCGGAAGCTCCACGGCGGGAGTCTTGCCGAAGATGATCAGACTCTGCTGGTCCTTCGACCCCTTCGGCCGGTATTCCTGGACGGTCTTGGTGATGTAGGTGAACGCGTTGTCGGCGGTCCGCGGGTCGCTGACCGAATCGCTGACGTCAAGCGTGAAGACGACGGACATGATGTTGCTGGTCCGCACCGAACGCGGCTCGGCCATGACCATCGCGAACAGGCCGAGCAGCAGCAGCCGGACAAACAGCGCCACCGTCCCGCGCCCCTTCGGCAATCCACCGTAGCCACCGACGTGCATCCACCAGAACCACGGTGCCAGCACCACCAGGCCGAGCATCAGCGGGCGGGCGAACATCAGGAAGTGCCCGTATTCCAGCCAGGCGCACCCCACCACGAACAGCACGGCAAAGATGGCCAGCGGCAGGCCGTCACGCCAACTCACCGCCGAGCGCGGCGCGGGAACAATGCTTCTGAAGATGCGATGCAGTCGCTTCATCACATTTCCAACTCCACAATCCGGTGGTTTCCCGTGTCACACACATAGACCCGGCCGCGGCGGTCGACCGCCAGTCCCCACGGGGTCTTGAATTCCCCCGACCCCGTGCCGGTGTGTCCATACCGCCCGAGCAGCTTACCCGAACGGTCGAACTTCGACACCCGGCCGGCTCCGTATTCCACGATGTACAACTCACCGCGATCGGTGACGGCGATGTCATACGGATAATACAGGTCGGATTGCTTGTCCGTCCCCCCGAGGATGGCCACCAGTTTTCCATCCCCGTCGAAAAC
>JANMLE010000288.1:0-1877 GCA_031372385.1 Planctomycetota bacterium
CTTGTTCGTGTGCAGCCGCTTGGCCTTGCGATGCACGTTGTGAGCGATCAGAGCGTCGGCCGTCTGGAGAATCTCCGGCGTGCTGCGAAAGTTGTCCTCCAGTCGGATCAGGGCCACGTCGGGGAAGTCCTGCTCGAACCGCAGGATGTTCTCGATCTTCGCGCCGCGCCAGCCATAGATCGACTGGTCGGGATCACCCGTCGCGCACAGGTTCGGCTCCAACTGTGACAGGGCCGCGACGATCTGATACTGCGCGCGGTTCGTGTCCTGGTACTCGTCGACCAGGATGAAGCGGAAGCGCTGATCGAGATCCGACCGCAGCCCGTCGTTCTCGGCGAGCATCAGCGCGACGTGCATCAGCAGATCGTCGAAGTCGACGGCGTTCGCCTCCAGCAGGCGCTTCTGATAGGCGGGATAGACCTTGGCGACAACGGCTTCCAGATGCGTGCCGATCCCCTCACCGTACTTGGTCACGTACTGCTCCGGCGTGAGCAGTTCGTTCTTCGCCTGACTGATGCGCTGGCCGAGTTTCGTCGGTGGAAAATGCGTGGCGTCGTAGTCGAGATCGTGCAGCACCTGCTTGATCAGTTGCTGTTGGTCGCCGGTGTCGTAGATCGAAAAGTTGGCCTGCAATCCGACCGCCCGGCCATGTTCGCGCAGCATCCGGGCGCAGAAGCGGTGAAACGTGCTGACCCAGATCCGCGTGCCGGGGAGCAGCGTCTGAACCCGTTCGGCCATCTCGCGCGCCGCCTTGTTGGTGAACGTGATCGCCAGGATTTCCCACGGCTTCACGCCACGCTCGATCAGCCGCGCGATGCGGCGGGTGATCACGCGGGTCTTGCCCGATCCCGGCCCGGCCAGCACGAGCAGCGGCCCTTCAAAATGTTCGACCGCGGCCCGCTGCGGCGGGGTCAGATCATCGGCGGGTTCGGTCCAGTCATCATCGATCGACACGGCGGGCGGCACTCCGTTCAAGCCATTGGGGACTCCGTTGCGGCGGGGAATTGTAACAGAGAGCGATCGATGTCGCTTGCGGGGATGTTTGGCGAGCGGCAACTCCAAACTTACCCGCCACCGAGTTCACCTCGGTGGTTCAACGGCTTTTGCACTACTCGCGTACCTCAACAAATCAAGTAGTGCAAAAGCCGTCGAGCCACCGGGACAAGCCCAGTGGCGAGGAAACGATTTCTTGCCGCTCGCCTTACTGTAGTCCGGTCGCTCCGCCGACCGGACGTCCCGCCGGCGTGCGGCGGGACGACAGTAGTCACGCCGCCGAGGACTGGCTGGCGGTGCGGAAGTTGCCGTCGTCGCTGACGTCTTCGAAGCGGACGCTCATCCGCTTCGAGATGCCGGACTCTTCCATCGTCACGCCGTACAGCACGTCGGCCACCGTCATTGATCGCTTGTGGTGCGTGATCATGATGAACTGCGTCGACTGCTGGAACGCCTTGACGACCGCGGTGAACCGTTCGACGTTCGCCTCATCCAGCGCCGCGTCGACTTCGTCCAAGATGCAGAACGGACTCGGTTTGCTCTTGAAGATGGCCATGATCAGCGCGATCGCGGTCATCGTCTTTTCACCGCCGCTGAGCAGCGAGATGCTGCGCAGTTCCTTGCCGGGCGGACGGGCGGCGATGTCGATGCCGCAGTCGAGCACATCGTTGGGGTCTTCGAGGACGATGTCTCCCTCACCACCACCGAACACCTGCCGGAACAACTCCTGAAAGTTGGTGCGGATCGTTTCAAATGTTTCGGCGAACAACCGGCGGCTCTCGGTATTGATCTTCCGGATGATCTCGTCCAGCGTGTTCTTGGCTTCGACGAGATCTTGGAGTTGTGCGGAGAGTTGGTTGAAGCGGTTTTCGAGCATCTCCAGG
>JANMLE010000309.1:0-4508 GCA_031372385.1 Planctomycetota bacterium
GAAGAGTTGACCGTTGCTGATCCCCGGACTGGCGAAGCCTTCGGTGCCGAGTCGGTTCTCGGCGACGGGTTCGTACTTGTCGGGATTGGCGCGGAAGACGGTCGTCTTGCCGGACATGTCGGTCGTGAAGATGTTTCCACCCGACGCGACCGGGGAGACTCGGAAATCGCCGCCAACCCGATGCTTCCATTTTTCCGCACCCGAAGCGGCGTCGTGGCAGCGCGCGATCCCGTCGTCGCTCACCACGTACAAGTACCCGTCCAGCACCAGCAGCGACGGGACATACGACTTGTTGGCGTTTCTCCAAGCGACGGTCCCATCGGGCTGGAGGGCGATGGTTTCTTTCTGCGGAAAGCCGCCGCTGGCAATGACCAAGTTCCCGGTGGTGACCGGCAAGCCGACGCCCGCTTCGGCCGTCCCCGGAGTGGACCAGAGTTGATCGCCCGTCAGCGGGTCGTAGCTCGCAACTTCACGGCAGCCGCAGATCACGAGTTGATCTTTGCCACCCAAGGTCACGACGCGCGGCGATGCGTAGCTGGAGTATTCCGGACGCTGTTTCCGCCAGACGATCGCGCCGTCGGACCGATTCAACGCGGCGATGAAGCCCCCCTGCTGATGATCTGCGGCCAGCAGCACGAGCGACTTGTAGAGTGTCGGTGACGCCGAATATCCGAACTTGGCGGCGAAGCTGCCGACTTCGGTCTGCCAGACCTGCTTGCCATCGAGATCCAAGGCCGTGGCCCAGATCTTCCGGTCGTTCAAAAACATTGCGTACAGGAGTTTGCCGTCACATGCCAACGTGCTGGTGGCCTGAGTGTTCTCACCGTGCATCTGGGTCTCGAAGTTGCCCTCGAACAGCGACTTCTGCCAGAGCGGTTTGCCGTCTTTCCGGTCCAGACAGACGACGGACTGCACCTTCGCCTGCTCATCGGCCGTTTCGAGGTAGATGCGATCGCCGACGATGATCGGGGACGAGTGACCGCGGCCCGGCAGCTTCACCTTCCAGACGACGTTTTCCGTGTCGGTCCACTTCGTGGGAACCGCCGGTCCGGTGGCGACGCCGTCGGCATTCGGACCGCGCCACATCGGCCAGTCATCGACGCCGATCGTCAGTGCCGCAGCATCGCCCGCGACGGAGACCGGTTTGGCGGCAATCTCCTGCGTCCTGGGCACGGGAGGCCCCGGAGGTCGTCCACAACCCGCGGCAACCAGCACCAGGCCACATGTCACAACAGAACAGACTCGCATCGAGCAACTCCCGAAAATCGATTACAAGATCCCCTTCCACCGGTCGTCTTGAGTTCACGGCGGAAGGCGGGCATTCTAGGTTATGGAAGCAGCGCTTCCCACCGTCACGGATCTGCGACGAAATTGGAGAAGTTGATGACCCACTTTGACCTGTCGATGCACGGCATCACAGCGAAGACCATTTTGCGAAACGTGGCTCCCTCGAAGTTGTACGAGGAAGCGATCCGGTTCGAACCGGGGACCACCATCTCTGACACCGGCGCCCTGATCGCTTACTCGGGGGAAAAGACCGGGCGCTCGCCGCAGGACAAGCGGCTGGTTCAGCACACGGCGTCGGAAGGCGACATCTGGTGGGGGCCGGTCAATTTCCCACTCGACCAGATCTCGTTCGCGATCAACCGCGAACGGGCCAAGGACTATCTCAACACGCGCGACCGCCTGTACGTGGTTGATGGTTACGCCGGCTGGGATCCCCAGTACCAGATCAAGGTCCGCGTCATCTGCTCGCGGCCGTACCACGCGCTGTTCATGCACCAGATGCTGATCCGTCCCACCGACGAACAGTTGCGGCAGTTTCACGAACCGGACTTCGTCGTCTACAACGCCGGCCGCTTCCCCGCCAACCGACTCACGTCGGGCATGACGTCCAAGACGAGTGTCGATGTCAGCTTTGAAAACGGCGAAGTCGTGATCCTCGGGACCGAATACGCCGGTGAGATGAAGAAGGGGATCTTCACGATCATGAACTACCTGATGCCCAAGCGCGGCGTCCTCTCCATGCACTGTTCGGCAACCGCCGACCGCGACACCGGCCAGTCGTCGATCTTGTTCGGACTCTCCGGGACCGGCAAGACAACCCTGTCGGCCGATCCCAAGCGGGCGCTGATCGGCGACGACGAACACTGCTGGTCCGCCGAGGGGATCTTCAACATCGAAGGGGGCTGCTACGCGAAGGCGATCTATCTGTCGCGCGAGTCCGAGCCCGAGATCTTCCAGGCGCTGCGGTTCGGGGCGGTCCTGGAAAACGTCGTGTACGACGACGCGCATCACCACGTCGACTTCGACAACTCGACCATCACGCAAAACACGCGCGGCGCGTACCCGATCGAATACGTCACGAACGCCCGCATCCCGTGCGTGGCCGGCCATCCCACCGACGTGATCTTCCTGACGTGCGACGCCTTCGGTGTGCTGCCCCCCGTCAGCCGACTGACACCGGAACAGGCGATGTACCACTTCATCAACGGCTACACGGCCAAGATCGCGGGAACCGAAGTCGGGGTGAAGGAACCGCAGGCGACGTTCTCGCCCTGTTTCGGCGGACCGTTCCTCGTCTGGCATCCGAAGAAATATGCCGAACTGCTGGCGGAAAAGATCCGCTCGCACCGGGCCAATGTCTGGCTGGTCAACACTGGCTGGAGCGGCGGACCATACGGCATCGGCTCGCGGATGAAGCTGGCCTTCACGCGAGCCATCGTCGACGCCATCCACGCCGGCCAGTTGCTCGACGCGCCGACGGTGACTGATCCCATCTTCGGCCTGCATGTGGTGACCGAGTGCCCGCATGTTCCCGCCGCGGTGCTCAATCCCCGCCAGACTTGGTCCGACCCCGCCGCCTACGACGCCACCGCCCACAAACTCGCCGCCCTGTTCGCCGAGAACTACGCCCAGTTCCAAGAAGGGGGCACCTTCAAGGGGATGATGGACGGGTAGTCGTCGAACAATTGGAGGTTGCGAAGTTCTGTCGTTTAACCCTGAGCCAACGGCGAAGGCGGGGTGGGCAGAAGCGTCTGTCACTGCAGGCTCTGTCGATACTGGAATCGGGGGCGCTGGCAACGCCCGCCTTCGCCGCTGGCTCAGGGTTAAACGAAGGCGGGGCCGCGAATCAAAGCGGTTCGACCACTCGTCCCTCATCGAGCCGGTCCGACCTGTTCACCCGCTTCACCGTGCCTACTTCTCGAACCGTTCCGGGCTGAGCAGCTTCGACATCTGTTCCGACTTCATGTTCTCGGGTGTCGCGACGTACTCGCCGGTCCCGATCCGCTTTTCCACGGCGGTCCCCCGGATCTTGGTCACGATCGCCTTGACCGACTGGTAGCCCATCGTCACCGGATCCTGCAGCACGATGCCGTGACAGGTGCCGGCTTCCATCGCGCGGATCAGATCCTCGCTCGGATCAAATGCGATGAACTTCACCTTGCCCAACAGTTCGGTTTCCTTCAGCGCACCGAGCACCCCGATGGCGTTTGGCTCGCAGACTGCGAAGATCCCGTTGACCTCGTCCTTGTACTTGTTGAGAACCTCGATCGCCTTCGTCAGCGACGCCTCCTGCGTGGTCCCGGCGTATTGGTTGGACGACAACACCTTGATGTCCGGGAAGTCCTTCGCCAGGGCTTCCAGGAAACCGTCTTCACGCTGCTCGGTGCTTTCGCTCCCCGCGTTGTAGCGCAGGACGATCACGTTCCCCTTGCCACCCAGGGCCGCGGCCATTTGCTTCGCGGCGAGTGCGCCCCCCTTGCGGTTTTCGGTGGCGACGTAACTGACGATCTTCGATTCATCCTGCAGTCCGCTGTCGAAGATCACGACGGGAATTCCGGCCTCGACCGCTTCGTGGACCGGGCCGATCAGCGCCTGCTTGTCGAGCGGCGCGACGCAGATGCCGTCAACCTTGTTCGTGACGAAGTCCTGAACGACGCTGATCTGTCCATCGCGATCGTTTTCTTCGAGCGGACCCTTCCACAGGATCTCGACATCCCCGAGTTCCTTGGCCGCGTTCTCGGCGCCGGCATGGACGGACTTCCAAAAGACGTGCGTCGTCCCCTTCGGAATGACGGCGATCCGCAGTTTCTTCGGCGCGGTCCCCTTGGAAGCGACGTTCGAACTGTTGGACTTGGGGACGGGCGCGGGATCGTTCGCAGAACCGCAGCCAGCCGTAACGGCCAGACAGAGCAACAGACCAAGCGAGCGTCTCATGGGGGACTCCAGTTGAAGGGGACGGATGAAGTTGATCGGTGATGGTAGCAGTGGGTGGTAGGTGGTGGGTAGTGGATGGGGAGGCGCGGAAACTTGAGGTGGTGTCCTCACGCCCGTCTCAGCTTGGGGCCTGAAAAACCCATCCCACACGAACCGGCAGGCATCGTTCACAACTTGCCGGGAAGAACTCTGGCCATTTCCAGCAGGAACAGTCGCCGCAGGGCGTCGTAGCCGCGGTCGTTGGGGTCTTCGAGATTGTCCCAGTACCAGTAATGAGGATCGTTCGC
>JANMLE010000313.1:0-3526 GCA_031372385.1 Planctomycetota bacterium
TTCGTCGAAACCCTGCTGACGGTGATCGAAACCTGCCGCCAACAACACCGCCCCGCCTTCATCTTCATCACCGAAGCCATCCAACGCCGCCTCAACCACCAACCCGCCCCTTCACTCCTCAATGGTTCGTGAACGGTTACCAACTACTTGAGACAGCCCATACCGTTTGAAGCATCATCGTCTTTTGAAAGGAGCGTCAATTTGATCGTGATCATCGGATTGTTGAGTTTTCTGGTGCTGTTGTGCTGTGCCGTGATCCTGCGCGAGCGGAGGTTGCGGCGGGGCTGGCAGCAGGTGTTGGATCGAACGCTGCGAGAAAGGGGGAAGCATGAAGTGGTTGTTCGTGATCGTGGGGTTGGTGCTGTTCGCAGCGATGCTGAGCGGGCCGCCGTCGAAACCAGCCGGGAATCCCCTTGACCCGCGTGTCGTCGAGCTGGCCACGAAGCACGCCGAGCAACAGGCCGTGCAGAGCCGCCAGATGGCGGAACTTCAGAAGCAGTGGCAGACCGAACGGACGGACCTGAATGAGCAACGGAACCGGCTCGAATTGGAGCGGCGGGAGATCGCCCTCCAACGTCAGCGGGAGCCGGTAATCGCTCAATGCATCCAGCAGTTGGGCCTGTTGGCCCTGTGTCTGGTCCCACTCGTCGTCTGCGCGTTGCTGCTGCGAAAGGCGAACGAACCGGACGACGGGAACGCGATCGCCGAGACGCTGGTGTCGGACCTGATGTCGCCCCACCCGACGCTGTTCGCTCCGGCCCTCCACGCCCCATCCGTGGACGACAAACCGGCGGGCCACCTCCCATCGGTCGCCGAGTAACCCACAACACACATTTGTTCAGGAGAGGAGACCGATGAGCCACATTGTGGAGATCAAGACCCAGGTGAAGGACGCGGCGGCGGTGCAGGCGGCCTGTCGCCGATTGAAGCTGCCGGAGCCGGAGCAGCGAACGGTGACGCTGTTCAGCGCCGAGGTCACGGGGCTGGCGGTGCAGTTGCCCGCGTGGCAGTACCCGGTTGTCTGCAACACCACGACCGGCGAACTGAAGTACGACAACTATGGTGGTGCCTGGGGCCAGCAGTCCCACCTCGATTTGTTCCTGCAAGCCTACACAGTAGAAAAGGCGAAACTCGAAGCGAGACGGCAGGGTCATTCGGTCAGCGAGCAACAACTGGCGGACGGTTCGATCCGTGTGCAGATCACCGTCGCTGGTTGAAGGTTGGATGGCATTCATCTGACGGAGAGATCCCACGACCACAGTTCGTCGTCGTGTCACTTGTCTCACAGTTTCGAAAAGTTCCAACAGCGAGTCACCCAGCTGGAGAAGCAGATTCGCACTTTGGAGGAAAGCCTGATGTCCAAGACCATTGAAGTCACCGTCTCACCGAAGGGAGAGACCACCATTCAGACGAAGGGTTTTGCGGGAGAGTCGTGCCGCGAGGCCACGCGCAGCCTGGAAGCGACTCTCGGTGTCCGGGGCCGCGAGCAACTGACGAGCGAGTTCCATGCGACCGCCACCGCTCCGCAGGCGGTCCGGCAGTAGTAAGTTCGCGCCCGTTGTATCTGAGAGTCGTTTGGCCCTGTGTCGCTCGTCGCGATGCGGGGCCATGTCGTTTCTGGGGACACGCTGATGGAAGCCCCCCTTCACTCCGATCACAAAAGGAACAACATTCCATGAGCCTTGTCAGCCAATTGAACGACTACATCAATGCGGCCTTCAGCGGGCTCTGGGTCCAGACTGTTGAACCCGATGAAGCCGAACGGGAACTCGTCGAACATGCCCGTCGCCGGGGATGGACGCTGGCCGTGTGGGATGTCGCGCGGGGGCTGAGGTTCCCGGCGGACTCGACCGCCACGGTGCCGGAAGTGAATGATCCACTCGCCGTACTCCGGGCGCTGCCCACACTGGCGCCGGCCGGCGGGTCGAACAACGAACAGCATCACACCACGCTGCTCGTGCTGCCGAACTTTCATCGGTTCCTGAACAGTCCCGAGATCGTGCAGACCTTGTTCGAGCAGCTCGTTGCGGGCAAGCAGCGACGGATATTTGTCGTCGTACTGTCGCCGGTGGTGCAGATTCCGGTGGAACTCGAACGGGTGTTCGTGATTGTCGATCACGAACTGCCGACGCAGGATCAACTCGGGCAGATCGCCACGGAGGTACTGGCCGATCATCCGGACGGACTTCCCACCGATCAGGCGTGGCAGGCATTGTTGGAGGCGGCGGCCGGGCTGACTCGGGCGGAAGCCGAAGGGGCGTTCGCCTTGTCGCTGGCCCGGCACGATGCCTTGCGGCCGGAAGTCATCTGGGATTTGAAGGCCCAGACGCTGCGGAAGCAGAACCTGCTCACGTTGCATCGGGGCCGGGAGGACTTCGCGTCGCTGGGCGGATTGTCATCACTCAAGGAGTTCTGCCGAAGAGCGCTGCAACCGGGGCGATCGGTGAAGCCCCGCGGGGCATTGTTGTTGTCGCCGCCCGGTAGCGGGAAATCGGCCTTCTGCCGGGCACTCGGCAACGAAACGGGCCGTCCAGTCCTGACGCTCGACATCGGGGCGCTGATGGGGGGACTCGTCGGGGACACGGAACGGAACGTCCGGCAGGCCCTCAAGGTTGCCGATGTCATGAGCCCCTGCATTCTGTTCGTCGATGAACTGGAGAAGGGGCTGTCGGGCGTCGGCGGCAATGGCGACTCGGGAGTCTCCACGCGGCTGTTCGGGACGCTGCTGACCTGGCTGGCCGATCACGAGTCGGATGTGTTCTTCATCGGCACGGCGAACGACATCAGTCGGTTGCCGCCCGAGTTCACGCGGGCCGAACGGCTGGATGCCCTGTTCTTCCTGGATCTGCCTGCGGCAAGCGAACGCCAGATGATCTGGCAGCTCTACCGCCGCCAGTACGACATCGCGGCCAATCAGCCGATCCCGGCGGACACCGATTGGACGGGGGCCGAGATCAAGTCGTGTTGCCGGTTGTCGGCGCTGCTGGATGTCTCGCTGACCGAAGCGGCCAAGAATGTCGTGCCGGTCGCCCACACGGCGGCCGAAGCAGTGACGAAGCTGCGTCAGTGGGCGGGCGGCCGGTGCCTGTCAGCCGATCAGCCGGGAATCTACTCCCGTCCGGCGGAATCCGGCGGCCCACCGCGTCGGCGCGTGCCACGTGGACCGTCCAGTAACTGACATGGACGCAGGCCGGTTGTTCGCTGACTCGTTTCCCCACTCCTGAACTTCTCTCTCTTTCCGAAAGGATACTCCCATGAGTGTCGTGCTTGATCCCGAGCCTCCCGCCGCGATATCGGTGGCCGGGCAGCGGCTGCGCCAGCGGATGGCGGCCGTCCGACTGTCGTTTACCTGGCTGGGCGTTCGCAAAAGCCTGACCACCGCCCAGAAGGCCCAGGCGGCCGAATCGTTCGGGGCCGAGGGGAAATTTCTGAGTGCGGGCAAGAAGCTGCTCGATACGCGGCATCCCGCGTTTCGGGCGGTGACGTCGATCCGGGGCGCGATCCAGAACTACTGGCGGGCCGTCAG
>JANMLE010000314.1:0-12353 GCA_031372385.1 Planctomycetota bacterium
AGCCTGCGCGTGGACGCGGTGAAGCTGAGGCTTGCCAAGTTTCCAGCGTCCGTTCAACAGCAGGCCGAAGCGCTCTACGCGGCCATCAATGTCGAAGCGGCCAAGCAAAAAGAGCGGCTCGACGAAATGGTCGGTCTCGCGGGGCAGGGAGATGTCCGGCGCGGGCAGCTTGTCTTCGCGAACTCGAAGGCCGCGTGCATCGCCTGTCACGCGATCGGCTACAAGGGGGGCAACATCGGCCCCGACCTGTCGCGCATCGGGAAGATTCGGACTGAGCGCGACCTGCTCGAATCGCTCCTCTTCCCGAGCGTCAGTTTCGTGAGAAGCTACGAGCCGGTCCTGATCGTCACCCACGCGGGCAAGCAGTTCAGCGGCCTCATCCGGCGCGAGACACCCGACGAGATTATCCTCATCACGGGAGCGAAGGAAGAAGCGCGAGTCCTGCGCGCGGACATCGAGGAGATCCGTCCCGGCACCGTGTCAGTCATGCCCGCCGGCCTCGAAACGCAATTCACGCGCGAGCAGCTTCTGGACCTGATCGCGTTTCTGAAGTCGCGGCAGTGAGCGCATGTGAATCTTTCAAGTTCAGCGGCGGCCCAGCACAAGATGTGGCGTTGGCTTTAGGCGACGCAGTGCGACATCTTGCGTGGGTTGAAACCCACGCTACAAAAAGTCACAAGCTCTGAGTGTCGTGGGGTACGCTTCCAGCGTGCATGTTTCTTGCGAGCCAGAGCACGTTGAAAACGTGCTCCACGTCCGTTTTCAACAGGCGGCTATTCGTGGCGCATGGCACTCTGTCCCACCAGTTTTTTCCCGGCCAGGTAATTCCCTTTCAGCAACGCCACGGAATTGAAGGGGATCTGAACTTTGACGGTGATCAGATCGCGCGTGTGGGAATTGGCGACTTGATTGGAGGGATCCGCGTTGCCCGTGGCCGGTGCGACCGTAATGGTTGTGGAAATGTTTGACGTCGACACTCCGGTCGACTCGTGCAGGAACGTGTTGATGGCATTGGTCACGTCCGTGTTCGTCGAACCATCGATGACGGCCATGCGGGCTCCCTCGCGCGCGGCGCTCGTGACCAGATTGCTGACCATCATCGCCCGTCCGAACTCGATGATTCCCAGCACCACGAGGAAAAACACCGGCATGACCAGCGCCATCTCGACCATGGCAACACCGCGGCGCGAATGACGGCTTTGTCGAACGATTCTTTTCATTGGGATACTCTTCTTTCCGATCGGGGCCAGTCCCGGCGGGGACCGGCCAACATTTGATGAGAAGGGGTTGATCATCCACTCGGTCAGAGGCTATCCGAGAAGGGGTCGGGATTCTTTTTAATTGCGCACGACGTCGCTCAACAAGGTTCAATTCGAGGTATGGCGGCATGAAAAAGACTCCCGACCCCCTCGCGACGGCGGCCTTTCGGACAGCCTCTCACTCAACGCCAACCGGATCTATTGGGCCAGTCGGGGCTTGGTCCAATAGGTCTCGGGTGTGATCGCCATTTTTCCCGGAATCACCGTCGAGGACGAATAGGTCGCCGGCTGGATGACGACCGTCTTGTTGCCACTTGTCAATTGCACGTACATGACGCGAACGCCAACGAATTTGGTGATGGTGTACTGGGCGTTGGCACCGTTTCCGGTCAGGTTGGTAAAGATGGGAATCAGCCGTGGCTTGCCGATGATGGTCGTCAACGAGCTCTTGATCGCCGCACTGATGCCGGGATTTCCGGACAGCATCAGCGAACCGTTGTCGGTTCGCAGCGAACCACCGTAGGGTGCCAGATCGGTTGCGTTCAGGCCGAATTCAATCTGCCGTTGCAGGTTGGCGGTGCTGTTGTTGTTGGTCCCGATATTGACCGTCCCGCGGTTGCCGGGAGACCCGTTGCCCACGGGATACATGCTCACTTCCTTCACGCCGTCAGACCCGGCGCTGACAATTCCGGTCGCCGCATTGTAGGAATAGTTGTCGGTGCCCGTTCCCGCCAGCAATGCCGTCCACGTTGGCAAATCCAGGGCGATCGGGAGCACATCGGTGGTGAGACTGCTGCCGGTGGCAACGGAGACGCCAACGCCGGGATACAACGCGGCGTCGGCGACGCCGGACAGGTCGGTATCACGGACGCCGATCGCCGGCGCAAACAGCAACGGCAGCCGGCCATCGCCGGAAGCCGGACCGGTGCCCTGCGGTTGGTCCCGATGCAGCGTGACCTCCACGAGATTGTACGGGGCGGTGTTCCACGACTTGACCCACTTGTTTGACTGACTATTCCAACTCAACTGTCCGTAGCGGGCGTCGCGCGTCGGAACCAACAGCGTCGACGACACGTTGCCGTTGCGCTGCATCGCGGCGACGGATCTCGCCGCGGTGTTGGCGCTCGCCGTCACTTCGGAGGTCGACTTGGCGGGGGACGTCCCCAGGCCGTCGGTCAACTCGATGGCGGCGGCGAGTGCCGCCCCGTCGGCGGCATTGTGCAATTGGGTCTTGGTGAGCGACATGTAACCGAGGTCGATGGCGAAGGCGGCCATGGCGAACACGATGATCAGCATTGCGGCCGCGAGCACGAGGATCGACCCGACCCGGTTCCCGCAAGGCCCCCGATATTTCAATTTCCCACGCATGATTTGAATCACAGCAAGTCTCCTTTCTTGGAAGGCGGCAATTGGGTGGACCGCAAGTCAGCCCGGATAATTCATATCCCTTCGCGAGCCGCGCTGTTCGTAGCTGAATTCGCAAGAATTCAGCGGACCATCTCACCAGGACCTGAGTTCTTGCGAACTCAGCTACGACGTCGTGAATTATTCGGGCCGGCAGTCGTGCCTGCGTTTCTGACGCAGACCCGTTGCAGCCGGTCCCAATCAGTTGCCGTTTCCATTTCCATTTCCGCCTTCATAGACGGAGAGATTCGTGTTGTCGGTCTTCACGAGCTGGCCGTTCTTGTAGTAACGGACCTGCTTCTGCTTGAACGACTGGACCAGATTCGCGGCGAAACCAACGCGGGACTTGGCGACGGAGACATTGCGGTCGTACCGGCTGAGATCCGCATAGTTCGACTCGGTCGCCGACCGCCATTGGTCCGTCGTCCCGCCGAAGTCACCCCAAGTCTGCGATTGTCCATTGATCACCCCGAACTCCAAATTGCCGCCGGAGACCTTCATGGTCATGGTGTAGGTGATTCTTTCACCGGCAATGGTCAGCCGGTCATGGGCCGTTGGCGGGCGGTAGTTTCGCATGAAGTCGCCGTTCCAGCGCTGCAATTGGATTCCGCCGTCCACGTAGTCCGGCTGCGTGGTGTGGTTCAGTTCCAGCACACCGTAGTCTTCTTCGATCGTCTCGATGGGCGAGATCACGGTCACAATCTGTGGAGCGGTCTGATCAAAATCGGTGTCCCGAATGACCACTTCCCAGTCCTCCCGGACCTCGTCCGTACCGTCCGGTGTCTGGGCGTTTGCCGGGCCGCCCGCCAGGACCGCCAGCAGGGCCACCCCGCAGCCAGCCAACCAAGAAAACAGTCCGAACGCATTCTGGCGAGTTCTCATGACGAATCCCTCCTCGATTTGGATGCATGGTCATCGACGACCACAGTGGCCGCGTCGTTCACATCGCCTGTAATGGTTTGGCGACGTTCAATCCGAAACCTAGCTTGGAATTTCGCCAATGCGATTTGACAATTACAAATAAATGAGATTTCTACGTGGCGATACGGATTCATTGTTCGAATCGTGTCGCGGAATTTCACCGGATCGGGAACGCGCGATGGAATCCCCATTCGCCCGACTCTCCGGATGATGCGCGAGGTCATCATCCCGCGTGTTCATCGTGCATCGTGGTCATCACGACACATGTGCCGCCGCCGCGGGTGAATCAATGAGGATGTGTGCGACACGAGTCGTGGAGTGTGCAGAACAACAATTGTCCGGCGTCAGGCACCTTGCCGAGGAATTGCTGTTCTGCACCCAGTCGTGGAGCGCGTTTCCAACGTGCTCGAATCACCGAAAGGCACGCTCGTTGGAAACGTGCCGCACGTTCCGTCCGGCCCATTGTCGGAAACATCAGGGATGAAACTTCGCACGGCCATGATTGGGATGTTTAACCGCAACGCCAACGGCGTGCGCGCGATCAAGAGTTCGCTCCCATCCGCGCGCACGCCGTTGGCGTCGCGGTTAAACGAAAACATCTGATTCATACCCGCGAGCAGTAGAACCACCGCTTCAGTCCGCCGCGAAGTACCGCTTCAGGTCGATCATGAGCAGGGTGGCCCGTTCCTGGAACGCCGCGGAATCGCGCGTGGTCCGCAGGGGGCGGATTGAAACTCCGAACTGGATGCGGGGGACTCCCCGGTTGGAGACGGCATCCGACAATCCGCTCATCGTCAGGTTGACCTCGACGGGTATCTCGCGTGAGAACGGGTTGAGCGCGGCGAGCAGTCCGGTGTTGCCGATGCTCATCACGACCTGTTCCGAAGAGACGGTCGACAGCTTCGCCTTGTGATCGTTGACGAAGCCGCCGAGTTTGTAGCTGATCATGTCCGAAGCCACGACCGCGGTGAACCGGCTCTGATACAGGAACGGCGAGACGGCCTCGACTGGTTTGTCGGCGGGCGCGACGGAACGCAGCAGTTCGGCGTTGGTGAACGAACAGGTTCGGTCGCGCCCCTCTTCCTTGGCCTTGTACAGCGCCTTGTCGGCGCGACGCAGAACGCTGTCGGCCGTGTCGCCCGGTTCGGATTGGGCCACGCCAAACGACGCGGTCATCCGCAGACGTTCGATGCCGCCGATCTTGGACTTCCGCAGTGCGGCGCGCAGTCGCTCCGCACGGCGCACGCCCTGCTCCAGGTTGGTGTCGGGACAGAGGATGACGAACTCTTCACCGCCGTAGCGGCCCACGGTTTCGCCCGAGTATGTCTCCTGTGTCAGCAACCGCGCCAGATCGATCAGCACCCGGTCGCCGACGCTGTGTCCATAGGTGTCGTTGACCCGCTTGAAATGGTCGGCGTCGGCGAAGATGACACTGAACGGCTCGCGGGTCTTCGCGGTGAAGCCCTCGATCAGTGCGGCCAGTTGGTTCTCCAGTTCCCGCCGGTTGGCCACGCCGGTCAGGGCGTCGCGCGTGGCGGCCAGCTTCAGGTCGCGAAAACTGTGGGATTGTTTGGCGCTGTTGCGGGCCAGGTCACGGTAGAACTCGGCGACCCCCTGCAGCCGGCCCTGCTCATCGAACAACGGCACGGCCTGCAGTTCGATCCGCAGGGACTGGCCGTTCCCGTGCCGGGCCAGCATCGGCAGCAGCGACGTCGTTCCGGATTCGATCGCCCGCAGCATCGGTGTTTCGCCCGCGGGCATGGAGCGTTCATCGAGATGCCGGTATCCGAACAAGTCGACCGACCAGCGCTTCCCCAACATCTCCTCAGCGGGACGCCCCGTCAGTTGTTCCGCGCGGCGGTTCCAAATCAGGATTCGCCCGTCCGTGTCGACCAGGTGAAAGCCGTCATACAGACGTTCCAGCGTGTGCAGGTACGAGAAGATCTGGCCGATCGAATCCGCCTCGCCGATTTCGATCGGACATGGACTCGCCGGAGTCTGATCGCCGTCCCCTTCGCCCGAAGCCGCGATTGGGGTGCCGTCCTGCTGGACCCAGCGCGCCAGCGCGCTGACGACATTCGCATCGAACTGTGTCCCCGAACCCTCGGTCAACACCGCCATGATTTCCGGATGCGTCTTCGCCCGCCGGTGCGGCTGGGCGGTGGCGAGTGAATCGTACGCGTCCGCAATCGCCAGGATGCGCGCCCCCATGTGCAACTCGCCCCCCTGACGCCGGTCTCCGCCCGCATCGAGATCAGGACAATAGGCATGTTGAGACTGGCTGATGACTTCCTGGACATGGCGGTCAACGCGGCACGCCTGCAACACGTCGAAGCCGACATTGTTGTGCAGCGTGATCAACTCGATCTCGTCGGGACTCAGGCGGCCGGGCTTTTCCAGAACCGTGTCCGGCACGCCGATCTTGCCGATGTCGTGCAGCAACCCGGCGACCTCGAGCACGCGCAACTGCCGGCCGTCCCAGCCGAGATGGTTGGCCAGGCCGAACGCCAGCAGCGCCACCCGGCGGCTGTGACGTAACGTCGACGTGTGGCGGTGATGCAGCGTTCCCAGCAGGCTGCGCAACACGCCCCTGCTGATGACTCCCGCGAACGTCGCATCCGTATTCGAATCGCCCATCTCCCGGGCCGCGGTCTGCGACAGTCTCAACAGTCCCAGCAGGGCGCGGGATGATTCGGAGGAATGCAGGCGCGGAACCCGCACCTCACCGCTCGACCGCGCCGGACCGGGTCGACCACCGGAAGCGGGGATCGGCGGGCCTGCGGGGACGAACGGCGGTTTGGGGGTGGCTTCGTTGATCGGAAATTCCGCGACGACGCTCATTGCGCATTTCTCATCCGATGGAACGAATCCCCGGGCCAACCGCTGCCGGCGACAAACGACCGCCGCAGCACATTCGCACTGACACAGGAGTCCGCGATTCACCTTCGATGCCAACCTACGTCATGGCGACGGGCGGTCAAACTGCGGACGGGGCCGAAACCGGTCCGTTTGGAGCGTGCGATCCGATTGTTCCAATCGTGCGGCCTGCGAACCACGCGCAGAAAAGTGACCTCCGTCGCAGACCCGTTCAGCCGTCAAAATTGACCCAATCAACCGCGGCCACCAGAATGTGGCCTTTCGGCAACATCGGGAATCGTCCTGCGCGCGAGGTGCGTTGTAGAGTGAGTGAACGCAAAACGAACGGTTTGCTCAGAGCTTGCGAATCTTTGTAGCGTGGGTTTCAACCCACGCAAGATGTCGTACTGCGTCGGCCAAACCCAACGCGACATCTTGTGCTGGACCGCCATTGAACTTGAAAGATTCACACGCTCTCAGTGAAACGAACCGCTCGCTCCGGGCTCAACAAACTTGCGAGCGCCCGATACACCCGACATCTGTCCAATGATCTTCAACACACTGCAACCATTCACCGCGGCTGGCGGAAGGAACGACGATGAGTGACTCGCTGAGTCTGGCGCTGCTGGAAGTGAGCAACCTCGCGCCGTCGTTCATGGTCGCGGACGCCTGCGCCAAGATGGCCAACGTCCACATCATCGGAATCGAAAGCACCGACGGAGCGGCGCAATGTCTGAAGCTGGTTGGCTCGGTGGCCGATGTGCGGGCCGCGGCCGAGTATGGCATGGAACTGGCCCAACGGATGGGGAGCGCGGCCATGTTCACGGTGATGGCCGCCCCGCTGGAAGAAACCCGCAAGCTGGCCGATGCGAAGCCGGCGTTTAGTCCCCTGCTTGGTGTTTACGATTCGCGAATTCCCAAAGAGAACGTCATGACCACAACGAACGCCCTCGGACTGCTGGAAACTCAAGGACTCGTCGCCGCGCTGCATGCCACCGATGACATGCTCAAGTCGTCCAACGTGACGCTGGCCGGCAAGGAAAAGATCGGCGCGGCCTACGTGACGATCATGATTCGCGGCGACGTCGCGGCGGTCCAAACCGCCATCGAAGTCGGCCGTCAGACCGTCGAACGACTCGGCGGCAAACTGATCATGGCCGACGTGATCGCCCGCCCCCACGCCGATCTGGCGGCCCTGCTGCCGAGCTGAATGCGCCGAACTGACCGGCGCGCAGGACAGGTTTTCCACCTGTCCTGCGTCTTCTTTTTCTTGCCGGTTTCCTCGCGCAAGCCACCTGCGGTCAGGCAGTTTTCCGCACGCATCCCATTCGCTGTTTCCTTCAATTCGCTGTCGATCTCTCCCTCAGGACGAAGAGGCGACAGCGAATTGAGGGAGACAGCGAATGTCAGAAGCGGAGACACACTCCAACGGACAACCATCGAACAGGGACTCGATCGTCGAGTTGTGTCGATGCCAATGACTCAAAGAGTGTCGGCGAGTTTGCGCATGCCAAACGACGGCACTCATTCGGGCAGCGTGGGTGCCGGCGGCGTTGCGGATTCCAGTTTCTTCGTCGGTTCCGCACCCGGTTTCTGATCCGGCTTTGCGGGCGGCTCGGCGACCGGCAGATTGCCGGTCACGGGGACGATGGCCGTTTGCAGCACGGCGCGGCCGATCTCGGGGTGAGCGGTGTCTTCCTTGTCGTTCTGCACCCAGCCGATCAGATGCAGTGGTCCCCGGATCGCGGGCTTCACCAGGGCCGGGAATTCGATCCGGGTGCCCCCTTCGTAGCGGCTCAGGTAGTCGTTCACGTGCTGTTGAAGTTCGCCGGCGGGCATGGAAAACGAGAACTTCAATTCTCCCTTCCTGGGCGCAATCCCCCGGGCACCGCCGGGCATCTCGCGCACGACCATCGCATGACGGCGGATGCCGTTCGGCATCGGAGACTCCACCGTCTCTTCGGCCAACACCAACCTCAATCGCAGCGACGGCAATTCCTCTTCGGTCGCACCGGTCACGCTGGCCTGAATGCCGAGTTCACCGTCTTCGATTTTTCCCGCCAGTTCGATACGAATCGGCGTCGACTTCTTCAGCCGTTCATCGACGACGGCGCGCAGCAGGGAGTAGGCGGGGCCACTTGCAGGGACGAATCCCAGATACCGCGCCTGTTCCGGGTTGAGCACCGCGCCGTCCGCGACCAGCACGGGAGTCCGGTCCAAGCCGTAGTACGAGAACCGGTCTTCGCTGTCCTGATTGACCAGCCCATCCGGCCCGGGAATGTGTTGATGAAAGCGCAGCGCCACGACTCGTGAGGCGGGATAGGTTCGTCGCAGCGCGTCGACGGCGATCTCGGTGGCAATGGCCGGGGCCGCCTGACCACCGGTGAAGAATTCGACCAACACCGCGTGGTCACCGGCCTCCGCGGGAACGATCGGAGCCCCCTGTTCGCGAATCTCATCCTGCAGGCTGGCGAGACGTTCGTGATGCAGCTTGGCGAGATGCGCAGGAAGTTCGTCCGGGTTCCCGTGCTCTTCGGTCCACAACTTGGTCAGGACATCGGTCGGAGTCGGATCACCCGCCGGTTGGCCGGCGCGACGCGAGAGCAGCAGCGGTTCGAGCATCGGCACCGCCGCGATCACGGAGTAATACCCGATGGCGGCGGGACGCTGCTTGGTGGCGGCGCAGTACTCGGCCAGCGCGAGCAGAATCTCGGCGTTGTACGGCTGTTTTTTCAATTCCGATTGCAGCTCGACATACGCCGCGGCGCGCTCGTCGTCCGACTTGGAGCGACTCTTGGCCAGCGAGATCTGGAGTTGCGCCTGGTCGCGAATCATCTGAAGTCGCGGCTTCGCGGCTTCAAGGCGCTCGCCCAGCAGCTTCTCTGCCGCATCCAGGTGCTTCAGGGTTTCGGCCGGCAGGCGCACCGTGGTGACCAAGTGCTGTGCGGTCGTCATCTCGGCCTGCAAATGCATGCGCTCGCCCCAGATCTTCGACAGTTCGATGTACTGGTCGACGATCGCGCGCAGGGTCTCGTCATCGTAATCCGCACGGGGTTGAAGGCTGAACAAACCGAGCACCGCGTCGATGGAAATGGGACTGGTGGGATTGTCGCGCGCCAATTGCAGGATCACCCTGGGCTGGGGCTTCTTCTGCATGCTGTTGATGGCGTTCATGAAGAGGTCGGAGCCGGGCGGCAGCGCCGAATCCACGTATTCCTCCAGCTTCGATTCGTCCGTCGACAACAATCGCGCGAGGTACATCTCCTGCGGACCGCCGACCAATGTTCCGCGAACCGCCCGGCTGTCAAATTCGCCCTGATAGTCGATGGTTGCCACCTTGTTCTTGATCTTCAGCCGCACCGACTTTCCCGCGACCTCGATCGATTCAATCGCCGGGTCGAGCTTGTCGTGGGTCGTGTCGAGCATTTCGCCCCGATACTTCCCGTCGGCGTCCTTCGAAATCCGCAGAATCCAAACATACTTGTCGTGCAGACGACCGTCCTTGTCCGGGCCGGTGACGACCATCACCCAATTCCCCTCCAGCGACCTGACGTCGCGGTGGATGGGAATGATCTTCTTCTTGCCGCCGGGACCGGCGGCGGCAGCGGGATCGACACTCCCTGTTTCCGGATCGCCACCGGTATTCGCGGGCGTCTTGTAGCAACCGGAAACCGCCACCAACAACAACAGGCATCTCAGTCGCGTCCACGACCTCTGGGGATCTGACATCTTGGTGGGTTTCCGATTCAAGGGAGGGGGTGACGGGCTGTGGTGAGACATGATCAACCCGCGAGATTCATGAGGAACCACGGAAAACACGGAATGTCACGGAAGTGGAAGAGTTGCACAACTCAACATCCGCCGCTGCGGTTTTTGAGCACGATGAGTTTCTTCCACGTCACTGCGTACTCGTTTTTTCTTCCGTGACTTTCCGTGTTTTCCGTGGTGAATAATCCGGGCCAAAGTCTTGTTTGCGGGGCGTCGGGATCGGCCTGATTCTGGCGAAGAGTCTGGATGGTCGACAATCCGCGTCCGGTCCGTACGCCGTTCCGCGGACAAGTGATTGAAAAACGTGACTCATCAGCCGGATGACGGCGTCGTGTCGTGGGACGGTTTTTCAAACCGTCCCACGCGATTACGGGCGGCCGCGCAACCAGTCGGCGATCCACAATTGGCTGGTGCCATCCGGAGTCCGGGTCGAGGTCCACATCAGGCTCTTCCCATCGGGACTGAACACGGGCAGCACATCCGCCGCCGAACTGAAGGTGATCTGCTTCACTTCGCCCCCCTTCACCGAGCCGCCGCTCCAATCGAGCTCCATCGTGAACAGGTTGAAGTGGGCCGATGTCGGACCCTGGCTGTAGTCTGCGCCGGACCAGATCAGGTACTTCCCGCTCGGATGGAAGTACGGGCACCAGTTGACCTGTTCCAGATTGTTCGTGAGCTGCATCTCGGTCTTGCCATCCACCGAGATCGCGAACAGTTGCAGCATGTGCTCCTTCTGCCGGTCGGAACGGAAGATCACCCACTTGCCATCGGGCGAAAAGAACGGGCCGCCGTCGTAACCGGGAACATTCGTCAGTTGGCGCACGTTCGATCCGTCGGCATCCATGATGAACAAGTCGGGGTCGCCGTCCCGCGACGAGGTGAACACGATCTGCTTTCCATCGGGTGAGAAGCTTCCCTCGGCGTCGTAGCCGGGGGTGTCCGTCAGCCGCCGCAGTCCGGTGCCGTTGACCTTGATCTCGTAGATGTCCATGTGCGGGTCGAAGTCCCATTGATAGCGGCGACGGCCCCCCTTGGCCGCCTCCTCGCGCGCCTTCAGTTCGGTCTCCTCGATCAGCGGATCGGTGTGGCTCGATGCAAAGATCAGCTTCTCGCCGTCGGGTGAGAAATACGCGCACGTGGTTCGACCGCGGCCCGTGCTGAGCAACCGCGGTGTCTTCTCGTCCAGCTTCTGCACATAGATCTGATAGAACGGGTAGCCGACCGGATACGCCTGGTAGACGATCCAGTCCCCCTTCGGTGAGAAATATCCCTCACCGGCCCGTGGCAGACCAAACGTCACCTGCCGGATGTTGGCCAGATGCTTCGCTTCGGCGGCGGCATCGGTTTCGACCGGGGGAGCGGCCAGCAGGGTAAACAGCAACAGCAGCATTGAGCGATCTCCTCGGCAACTTGTTTGTCAGTAGATCCAAGTTCGCGCCGTAGCTGAACTCGCAAGAGTTCAGGTCGTTGTTCAAACGGGGTGAATTCTTGCGAATTCAGCTACGGCGAGCAGCACGCCTGGAACGACTGAAAGTGGAATGCGGCAGAGTATACGCACGATCCGGATGCTCCGCGAGCAGATGCCGATTGCGTGCGGTTCCGTCGGCTCCCTAGAATCGGGGTCGGTCACGTAAGAGCGGTTTCAAAACCAACCCGATGCGTGAGTGAGGGACGATTTCACGCGGGTACTCCCGGCGCCCTCGCTGACGCTTCGGGTTAGTAATTCTTCTTGGCCACGCCCGCCCGCAACGCCTTCCGAACGATTCTCTTCCAACAGACCGGACGCATGTCGCAAGAACCCGCCAATCCCGCCCGACCGGCCCGTGTCGCCCGCCGTCTCGGCCGGTGGATGCTGGGAATCGTGGCCTGCTCGTTGGCTTCGACCATGATCGTCTTTGTCGATGAGACCGAGTTCGTGATCGTGGCCCGCTTCGGCCGCATCGTCTCGGTCTACGACCGCCCCGAGCAGCGCGGCCTGCAATTCAAATGGCCGTGGCCGCTGGACACCGTGCGGCGTTTTGACCGGCGGTTGCAGTTGTTGTCTCCACCGGGCCGCGAAGCCTTCACGCACGATCGCAAGAACGTGACCGTCGAAGCGCACGTGCTGTGGAAAGTGGCCGACGGCAATTCGCAGGATCTGTCGTC
>JANMLE010000322.1:0-1789 GCA_031372385.1 Planctomycetota bacterium
TTGGCCTTTCCCTCGAATGGTATATCCAACAGTGTCCAATAAGTGCGGCACAGCCGATATCAAATGAGCCGTCAAGCGGGAGCACTCCCAAAGTTCGCACACGCAAGTGGGGCGGTCAGGAGACCGCCCCACAATAGCGCCTTGCACCATAACAACGTGTTCACCTCACCAGATAGTTCTTCCCTCGCAGCTTGAGCAGCATCTGTTCGCCATCGCGTTGCTGGCTGAGGATCTGGTTTTCACCGAGGGTGTTGGCTTTCACCAGCGCGAAGTACGCGTCGGTGAAGCGATCCACCACTTCGATCTTGTCCTTGTCCTTTTCGAGATCGAGGTTGGCCGTTTCCGGCGTCACGACGATTTGCGACGTGTCCTTGCCACCAGCCTCAGACTGCGAGCTGCTCTTCTTGCGGGCGTAGACCGCCTGATTGCCGTATTGACGCACCGAGTCCGCCGCCACTTCCTTGTCGGTCTTCAGGTCGCGGAACGAATTCCCGGCGAGTGCAGGACCGCCACCACCACCCGGGCCGCTTGGCAGCGACTTCGAAGACGGAGCCGCGCTCTGCGCATTCTGGAAACGTCCCTTCTCGGCACGCTGGGCAACTCCGCCCAGTCCGTCGGCACGATCCAGTTCCGTCAAACTTTCGCGGGCGCGTCGCACGGCACCGGCGTCGGCCAAAGGCCGCATCGTTTCGTCGGCCAGGAATGAGGTGTACGGCGTCAGGATGCCGTGCTTCGTCGAGAGGTCGACCAGTTCTTTCACCAGTTCCTCGTTCTGGCCGGCCAGATCGAGTTGATCGATGATCTCGCCAATCCGGCGCATCGCCCACAGCTTCTCAACGAACGCATAGCTTTCGTCATGGCTCTTCTCGATCAGTGTCGCGGGGAAATCGAACTTCTGGTCCTGACCGGCGACGCGGCCCTTGATGACCACCTTCGCCGCACCGGGCTTCCGATACCGGCCGACAACAACCAGTTGCTGTCCCTCGAACAAGTCGAAGTTCCCCTTCGGATAGACGCGATTGACCGCCGGCCCCTCTTCGGGCTTGATGCCGTCGAGCTGGAAGTCGACCGCGACTTCGGTCAACACCGGCGAGCTGATGTTGGCGTAGACCGCGCTGACGTGGGCTTCGATGTCCTCATCGGGACGGACATATTCCGACAGCCCGTAACCGTCGCGCGAGATCCGGTCGAGCAGTCGCGAATTCACGTCGTAGCCGACGCCGAACGACAGGACGCGGGCGCGGATCTTATTGGCTTCCTTCGCGCCGGCGCAGATCTTTCCCTCATTGGTCTCGCCGATCGTCGGCAGGCCGTCAGTCAGGAACAGGACGTAGTTCGGACGGCTGTTGTCCTTGAGTTGACCCAGCGCCGCGGTCAACGCGCCGTGAATGTTTGTGCCGCCTCCCGGATACAAGCCTTCCACGTAGCCGAGCGCGGCTTTGCGCGTCTCGTCGTTGTACCGCTCCAATTCGGGCCGGTACGACTCGACGACTCCGTCATACGCGACGATGTTGAACATGTCCCCTTCGCGCAGGTTGTTCAGCACGAACTTCACCGCGGACTTCGCCTGCTCGATCTTCTTGCCGCTCATGCTGCCCGACCGGTCGAGGACGAAGATCACCGTCTTCTTCGATCGCTCGGCATCGGCGGCCTTCACCTGCGGACTGGCCAGCATCAGGAAGAAACCGTCTTCCCCCTCTTTGGGTTTGTAGCTGATGACACTCGCGCCGACCTGTCCCTTGTCGACGTCAAACAGCAACCGGAAGTCGCTGGTTGGCACTTCGTTGGT
>JANMLE010000335.1:0-4486 GCA_031372385.1 Planctomycetota bacterium
TTTCGCTTTCGCCGGTTCCTCAGGAGTGGCCGGTGCCGGTGGCACGGTCGCGGGAACATCCGTCGGCTCCGAAATCGAATTGATCTCCGCTCCCTGGGGCAGACCCGGAAAGAGGTCCGTCTTGGGGTAGGGAACTCCTGATCCGAATTCTTCCGGCTTGGTGTCCAAGTATTCGGCGGGCTTGCCGTAGCTGCGTTCCCAAGCGCGCTTGAGCGCGTCTTCCTTGGATTTCTCGTCCCAATCCCCTTCGGACAGTTGGATCCCGTCGACTTCCAGCAGCATGCCGCGCCGCCAGTGGAATTCGGTGATCGCCTTGTTGTAGGCGATCAGGGAATTGAAGTAGGCGATTTCGGCGGCGGAATTGGCTGCGTATGTTCGCAGGACCAAGTCCATCGTCACTCCCTGGCCCTGTTCGTCGCGGGCACCGACGTCGTACAGCGCCGTGGTCGCCTCGACACGCTTCACGGCGGCGATCTTGCGGTCCAATTGAGTCTGGGCCACCTTGTACGAAGCTTCGATTCGCTGAACGGCCTCCGCCAGGTCGTGGTTGATGTCCTGTTCTTGCGCCGCGAGTGCCGCCCGGGCCTTCACCAATTGCAATTCGATGTTGTGCAATTGCATGCGGGCGGTGCGCAGGCCGATCGGCATGCTGAACTGCAGGCCGGCGGTCCACCCTGTCAGATTCGTGTTGCCCATCGAGGTGTACATGCTGTTCAGCGGCTTGTCGTCATAGTTCAGCAAGTTGGCTCCGAACCCGTTGACCTGATAAGCCGACACGAAGTTCAGTTGCGGATTGGCGACGTTTTCGGCCGCGCGGTATTGCAGTTCCAAGCTCTTGATCTGCCACTTCTGGCGGCGCAATTCGGCCCGGCGAGTCAGCGCGTCCAGCACACTCGATTCCCAGTTGACCACGAATTCCGCCTCCATCGGATCATCCGCAGGGCGAATGATTTTGCCATCATTCACCGCCAGGCCGAGCAGTTTGCGGAACTGGTTTTCGGTCACGAAGATGGTCGCGAGCGCCGTCTCGACCCGGGCTTGCGCGTCGAAGTAATTCTCACGCGCCTGGGCTTCGTACGCGGCACTGCCACCGCGCGCGCCCGCATCCATCTTGGCTTTCACTTCCACCCACGAACGTTGGACGCTCTCGCGGTTGGCCTTCTCGGCATCGAACTGGCGGTAGGCGAGATACAACTCCCAGTACAGATCCTCGACGTCCTTGACCATCTGCGTCACGGCCAGTTCAAAGTCGGCCACGTCGATGTCGCAGTTGATGCGGGAGATGGACACCCCCTGGGAAACGCCGGTGATCGAGCCCAATCCGGCCCGGGCCGGGCCGGCGATGCGGTTGTATTCCACACCCGCTCCGGCCCACAGCGGTTGGTTAAAGGTCGCTTGCAGGATTCCCGTGTAGTTGGAGGAAATCGGGACAAACGGTGAGTTCGTGCTTTGGTAATTCCAGTTGTGGTTGACGGCAAAGCTTCCACCAGTCGCCAGTGTCTTCGTGACGCCGGAATTGAATGAACCGGTGTCGTTGTTGTTTTGGAAGGTGGTGAAGCTGTTCTGGATCGTCGCGTTGTTGCCCCACTGTGTTGACGCCGTAAGTTGGGCATCGAAGTCCGCCAAGGCCGCTTCGACACCCCGGTTGCCAAACAGGTAGCCTGTTTCCCCCAGCGCCGGATCGTAGATCGACGGACTTCCCTGCGGATTCTGCAGCATTTGCTGGCTGTTGGTGCGCGTGCGAATCATCTTGTTGTTGGTGATCGCCGTGTGAACCGCCTGGAGGAGTGTCATCTCCCAAGTTTCGTCGTCGCTCGGTTCCTTGATCGTGCGCGGCCGCTGCGAAAACGAGACTTCCTGCGGGGTCGATTGATCGACGTTGGGATACTCGACAGCGAGCATCTTGTCGCGATAGTGCTGAAGCTCGGCATTACCGAAGTACGTCACTTCCTGCGTCGCGCGGCATCCCATTGCGCCGCACAGCAACAGCGCGTGAATCCCGCGAATTGATCGTCTCCATCGCATCGGACGGATCCCCCTGACAACTCATTTTTCCCCGCCACAAGGCGGTTCACACCCGGCCGGCTTTGGATCGGCAGCATCCCTGCGATCATTACAATCCGCAAACTCGGCACATCGTGCTTCGTCAGTATCGTCCGCAAAACCGGCAAACCTTCACGGTTTTAGCACCGACAGATCCATTCGGGGCGAATGGCAAGCTCTGTTCGATGTGCGGTGCCTTCGTCAAATGGCGACTGCCGCGATGTTGCAACATCCCTCCTGCGAGAGAGGTGCGATGCTGCCAGGTGGCGTGTCGGAATGCGGCCACCGCGATATCATCGGGCTCGGTCAGAGCGGCGAGTTTCGCCGGTAATCGCCGGGCGATGGGTTTGTGGGAGAAAGCTGCTGTGTTCGAGATGCATGACGAATTGCTGCAGCCGCACGCGATCTGGATGCGGGCCGCTCTGGATCAGGCCCGCCAAGCGTTCGAGGAGGGCGAGGTTCCGATCGGTGCGGTCATCGTCCACAACGATCGAATCATCGGCGCGGCGGGGAATCAGCGCGTGCAACTGCGCGATCCGACCGCGCATGCTGAGATGATTGCCATCACCCAGGCCGCCGAGAGCCTCGGTTCTTGGCGACTGCTGGATTGCACCCTGTATGCCACGCTGGAGCCCTGCCCAATGTGCGCCGGAGCCATTGTTCAGGCCCGAATCCCGACTGTCGTTTACGGCACGACGGACGACAAGGCCGGGGCCTGTCACACGCTCTACCAGATCACCAGCGACCCCCGTCTGAACCATCGAGCCGCGGTCATCGGGGGTGTCTTGCAGGACGAATGCCGGGGCCTGCTCCGCGAATTCTTCGCCATCCAGCGTTCTTTGGGGAAAAAATAGGCCCCGATTAGCCGACGAAAGTGTTGGATCTGGTAAGGTTTTCTTGTTCTGCAACGGGATTCGACACGCTAAAATTTCCCGGCGTTGCAGTTTCAGGGGTCAGGCCACGGAGATAGCCATGCTTCCCGATGATGCCGAGTATGACGAAGTCGACGCGTTGAACTGGACCGACGAACCGGTCCTGTTGGAGTTGGCTGTCGAGGACGATGGAGAGTCGCCCAGCGATTCGTCATGGATTGGTGGCGTCGCCGGCGCGTCGCTGAGCATCGTGTTCCACTTGTGGCTGCTGTTCACGCTCTCCGGAATCGCCTTCGACGAGCGAGGCGATCTGGAACTGGAGCCCATCCAGACGGTCTTCTCGAATCCACCGCCGCCCGAGGCGCTCGTGGAAACCCCGGAATACGAACTGGCGAACCCCGATGATCGAGAAACGGAAGTTCGCAAAGCAATCAATGCGGCTTCCATCGGATTGGAAATCACCAACAATCCCAAACCCGAGTCCGCACCGGTTCCCACGATGGACGTCAATCCGGACTTGAAGAAGTTGCCCAGCTACGACATCCCCCAAGGGAGGGAATTGAGCAAGACGATCGTCGTGCCGGGAACGACGGGCGAGGCGCTGATTCAACTCGACACGGCACTCGACCGGGTCACTTGGGAAATCGCCCGCAATCTGCAGGAGCGAAAGGTTCTCGTCGTCTGGATGATCGACGCTTCGGGCAGCATCGTGCCGCAGCGCCAAGCGCTCGTCAAAAGATTGAAACGCATCTACGGAGAGTTGGGGGCGCTCGACGCCGCCGGCCAGCTCCCCCGCATGGAACAGCCGCTCCTGAGCGGTGTCGTGCTGTTCGGGGCGCAGACGACGTTTATCACCAAGGAACCGACCGACAGGTTCGACGAGATCGTGAACGGAATCCAGTCGGCTCCGACAGATCCAACGGGCCTGGAAAATGTCTTTACGTCGGTGATCCACGTCATGGACAACTGGCACAAATACCGGATCGACAATGGCCGGCGGATCATGCTGGTGGCGCTGACCGACGAAGCGGGCGACGATCACGGCCCACCCTTGGAACAAGCCAT
This sequence comes from Planctomycetota bacterium, assembly GCA_031372385.1. Classification (GTDB taxonomy): domain Bacteria; phylum Planctomycetota; class Planctomycetia; order Planctomycetales; family Planctomycetaceae; genus Schlesneria. The sequence goes on from JANMLE010000335.1 coordinate 3,981, forward strand.
TGTCAAGTGCCAGCGCTATGGAGCGAAAGCCTACGTCATCGGCCCGGCCGCTCCGTTCGGCCGCCGCAAGGGATACATCCCCTACGTGGCCAAGGAAAATGGCAAGACCTACCAGTTGCCAGTGGACTTGGGGCCGGAATCGGTGGTCGTGGAAAACGTGGATCTGCCGTACTGGTACGAGGGACCGCAACTCACTTATCTGTCGTCGGGTTTCGGACCGTATGCACTCAACCGGTTGGTCAAAGAAACCGGTGGTGTGTACTTCATGACCAACATGACCACCAATTCGGAACTGAGCACGATCGGCCAATTCGACTCGGCGATCATGAAGGCATTCGAACCGGACTATAAGTTCAGTTCGCCGGCTCAGTTCATGCAGGACATCATGCAACATCCATTGCGTGCCGCCGTGGTGGGGATGGCCGAATTCAGCCAGACGACCAACTTGCGAGCGCAAGGCACGCCGACCTTGGAATTCCGTGTGCAGGCGAACAACTTTCGACAGC
>JANMLE010000391.1:0-1428 GCA_031372385.1 Planctomycetota bacterium
GAACGAGCGCCGAAATGGCCGGCCGCAAGGCGCGTTGTCCAAATTGCCGTGAGACGTTTGAGATTTCGGCAATCCGCATCGCGGGCAATGAATCGCGCCTTCCCAGCCAAGACGCGCGTTCCACTCAGGCCAATGGCGAGACCACTCATCGACAGGCAGATACAGCGGCCGCGACTCCATCGCAAATTGGCCGGTTTGTCATCCAGCGCGAGTTGGGACGAGGCGGGTTTGGCCGAGTCTTTCTGGCCACCGATCCGCTGCTCGACCGGCAGGTGGCACTCAAAGTTCCGCGATTCGAGACGGACGACGCCGACCGCACGCAACGCTTTCTGATCGAGGGCAAGGCGGCCGCTCACCTGCGACATCCCAACCTGGTGGCGGTTTTCGAGAGCGGCCAAACGAACGATGGCCAACTTTACATCGTCTCCGAGTACGTACTGGGTGAGCCGTTGTCGCAGAGGATCGTGACATCTCGCCCCGACCTGCATCAGGCGGCGACGTGGATCAGGGACGTGGCGCAGGGGCTGGCCTACGCACATGGCGAAGGGATCGTGCATCGCGACATCAAGCCCGAAAACATCATGGTCGGGTCGCACGGTCGGCCGCAGATCATGGACTTTGGATTGGCCAAACGGACAGACGCCGATTCCGCCATGACGACCGACGGCACCATCATGGGAACACCGGCGTACATGTCGCCCGAACAGGCGCGGGGTGATGTCCAAAGAGTCGGCCCCGCCAGCGACCAATACAGTTTGGGAGCCACGCTGTACGAACTGCTGACCGGCCGCCGTCCGTTTGAAGGGGCACCGCATGTCGTGATTGCAGCCGTCACCAGTTCGGAGCCGCCCCAACCTCGCAGCGTGAATCCCACCGTGCCGAGCGATCTCGAAGCGATCTGTCTGAAGGCCATGGAAAAGGAACCAACCCGTCGATTCACAAGCATCGGTGACTTCGCGACCGATCTGGACCGCTGGTTGGACGGTCGCCCAGTCCTCGCTCGGCCGGTGCCACCTTGGGAGCGAGCGTGGCGCTGGTGCCAACGACAACCGGTCATCTCCGGACTCGCCACGGCGTTCGTGTTCACCTTCGTGGTGGGGTTCAGTCTGACGTACTGGCAGTGGCGTCGCGCCATTACATCGGCCGTAGCGGCGCAGACAGCCAACACAAAGTTGCAGGACCAACAGCAGAACCTGGTCGATGCCAAGAACACAGCCGTGCAAGCCGCGGAAAAAGAACGGCAGGCCACCGAGAAGGAGCGTGAGACTGCCGGGAGCTTCCGAGTGCAGGCGTATGTCGCCGAGATCAATCAGGTGCAGCACGCGTTGGAAGGTGGTGATGTCGATCTCGCAACCAACCTGTTGGAGAAATACATCCCACAGAATGGCGAACCCGACCTGCGGGATTTCGAGTGGCATTACTTGTGGC
>JANMLE010000398.1:0-2767 GCA_031372385.1 Planctomycetota bacterium
GCCGCCCTGGGTCGTCGACACCGAGAGATCGAATCGCTCTGAAAGAGCGAAGGACTCGGTCAACATTTCCGGTGCCCGTTCAGGGCACGGCTTCCGAGGTGTGAAATGCCGAGAATCCAAGCCAGTAGCCGAATTAGCAAGAATTAGGAAGAAGAGTCAGACGATCCGAATTCTTGCGAATTCGGCTACAAGCGTGGAAAAACACCACCTCGGAAGCCCTGCCCGTTCAGGGCACAACTCTCTGACGCCTGTTTTCCTGGGGCGGCGCTCCCGCTGGTCGCTTGCCCCAGGCTGGTTTCCGTGTCCCCTTCGGGGTGAAGAATGAGAACTGCGCAACCTGAAACGGCGTGAGCGAGGGTCGGTTCCACATGGGAACTTTCGATTCCCTCGCTGACGCTTCGGGTTGGTGTTCGTGTTTTGAAACCACATCGAGGCGGCGCGTCACCACGCAATGGTCTCGACGGCATCCCCGGCCCGATACTGCCGGGCCTCGCCGGACAGAAACACCATCGCATTGGCCGCGACCGTGCCGCACAGATCCGACGAACCATGCCACGGGACGAGCGACACGAGCGGTCCTTCAGCAGTCCACGTCAGCCGTGCCGGATGATACGTCGGCCGGTCCGCGCGTGCCGCGTGATCATGTTCGAGCTTCGCCGGAATCGACTGCGGCAAGACCTGTGGCTGCCCCATCAATCGGCGGATCGCGGTCTTCACGAACAACTCGCAGCAGACCAGACTGCTGACCGGATTTCCGGGCAGGCCGAAGACGCAACATCGTGAGGGCAATAGAGCCGAGTGATGTGCTTGGCCCTCCTGCGTTTTTACGGAGAGTTTGCGAAGGGCCTTCGTATGATCAAGCACTCCCATTCCAGCCATCTTTTCCATCATGAGTGCCATGTTCTTGAAGTCCGTCAACAACCGAGTGACATCGCTCACTTCAGCGCCACACTCTTTGGCGATTTGCTCCAAGCGATCACCATGAATGTTGTCGGGGTGCTTTCGCTCATCAGGCGTCATGGCAAGGATGATGGACTCGATGCGACGCATGTCTTCGTCGGGGTCAAACTGGGAAGACGATTCGATGGTCGATCCGACGCCGGGAACCATTTTTATGAGATTCTTCAACGATCCCATTCGACGAATCATCCGCAATTGCTGCAGAAAGTCGTCGAGAGTCATCGTCGTGACCGGCTTATTCAACATTCCAAACCATACAGGTTTTCCCGGCTTCAGTTCGACTTTATGAAAGACTTCTGCAACACCTGCTGATGCAAGTTCGCTTGGTACGAGGTCGAGTGTCCCTGCTGAGACTCCTCCCGAAAGAACAAGCATGTCACACCGAAGGCCCCATTGGATTTTTTCTCGCAGGGCTTCACGGTTATCGGAAGCGATGCCAAGCCGCACGGGGATCGCTCCGGCACCTTCGATCTGTGCGCACAACATTGCTTCGTTTGAATTCCGGATCTGGCCCAGTCCCACAGCCTGATCGACGGAGACCAGTTCGTCTCCAGTGGCGAGCACGGCTACGGTTGGACGACGATGGACCCGAACCATCGCGCGGCCGAGTTCTGCCAAAGCTCCAATCCGCGATCCGTTCAGTTTCATCCCCGCCTTCAGTACGACATCGCCTGCCCGGACCGACGTGCCGCGTCGCAGAATGTTTGTGCCAGCCATCACCGACTTCGTCGCGATTTGAACGATGTCAGTTCCGGGCGACGTCTCTTCCACTTTCACGACGAGATCCGCACCGTCGGGCAGCGGCGCTCCGGTCATGATCTGCGTCGCCTCGCCGGGACCGACGGCCTGCGTGGGAACCCGCCCCGCCGTGACCACTTCGATGACCTGCAGCGAAGCGAAGCCACTCGCCACATCGACCGCTCGAACCGCGTAACCGTCCATCAGCGACTTGTCGAACGGCGGCGAATCTTCCGCGGCCGCAACGTCCTCGGCCAGCGTCAGCCCCAGCACATCGGCCAACGGCAAAGCGACTGCATCCAACGGCGCAACCGTCGCGAGAATTCGATCAAACGCTTCGGAGATCGTCAGCATGGTTCAATTGGAGCCAGCGAAGGGAACGAAGGATAACGCTGGATTCAGGGTGAGCATTCTCGACAACGCAGTTGGCGACTCCGGTCCCCTCTCCCCCGGCTTTGTGGGGGAGAGGGTTAGGGTGAGGGGGGCTTTCGATCGGAGTTTGAACCAGATTCACCACCACGATCTGTTGGGCTCCATCGCCCATTCAACCAAGCCATGACATCAATGCCGGCTTCCCGCGCGATCGCGACCGCAACCGATTCAACATCGTCCAGAACGTCGTCGTTGGTGACACGAAACACGCGCAGCCCTTGTTTGTTCAAATAGGCCGTTCGCTCGGCATCGTGCTGCTGCCGACCCTCATGGCTCATCCCGTCGAGTTCCACGACCAGCTTGGCCGACGAGCAGATGAAATCAACACAATACGGCCCAACGGGAACCTGCCGGCGAAACCGGAGTCCGGCAACTTGTTTGTTCCGCAGCACGTTCCAGAGGATTCGCTCGGGCACAGGACTGGTCGCGCGCAGTTGCCGTGCGAACTCTGTTTGTTCGGCAGTGCGACGTGGTTTCAATGGCATGGACGTTCCGCCCCCGAAGACCCCCTCACCCTAGCCCTCTCCCCCGCAAAGCCGGGGGAGAGGGGACAGGAAGTCGAACATGGGATGAGGCGATCAGACGCGGGGAATCTCAAAGCCCGCGCGCTGCTCGCGTGCGAACAGTTTTGCGGCGA
>JANMLE010000400.1:0-1038 GCA_031372385.1 Planctomycetota bacterium
TGCTCGCAGGGGGAGCGAACCGTTGTTCTCGCGCACGCCGTTGGCGTAGCGGTTAAACGTCTCAGTCAAGGCCGCGCGAGGTATAAATAGGGGGGAATCGACCCCCTCGCGACAACGGTCAGGGAAAGGGCCGCCTCTCCCTGACCCACTAAATGGCACCGCATCCCTGATCCGGTCGGGGGCCAGACATTGCATTTCCTCTTCCCACCGTTCCTGCGTTGAAACAGGCGATGGCCCTGTAACTTGCTGGCGACTCCGTTTCGAAGGCCCCGCCGCCGCGGTATCCTGTCGCCATGATTGAAACCGCCTCTCCCCCCGAGAATCCGCCCCTGTGGGTCCGGTTCAAGCGGTATCTGCGGCAACTCGCCTTCCGCATCCTGGTCTACCTGCTGGCGTATCTGGTCATTTCGATCGTCACGATCGGACCGTTCTTTTGGTACTGGCATGAGGCGACCTTTGTGAACGGCTCAATTTGGATCGCGAAGTTTTACGCTCCGCTGGTCTGGCTGTGCGATCACTTCTGGCCGCTGGGCTGGCTCGTGAACAAGTACGTCAACTGGTGGATCCTGTAGCGGCGTTCCCAACGTCTCGTGGTTCCGTTCGCCACGACGGCTGTTTCTCCCATCGAGCCGCATCCCGAGTCCGGCCTTGCGCCAAGCGAAAGAGTCCACCGCTGATGACTGACGATTTCACGACTGATGATGTCACACCTAACGAGGACTCCACGACGGCCGATGAGTCCGCCGACGAATGCCGGGTGCTTCAGGAGCTCCGCCAGACGCCGCAGATCTTCGCACAAATCTCCGCATGGAACGGCGGCGAACTGGGACTGCAGTCGCGTCTGAGACGCCAGTTTTCGGATGAACTCGTGCGCGCCGCCGTGTCGCTGCACGAACGGCGCAAGAGGGCCAAGACCAAGTTCACGCGGGCACCGTCGATGTGGTTCGATCGCCGCGGGTTGGAGCAGTCCACTTCCGAACCGGTGGCGCATCACAAGGCGAAGCGGTTTGACGATGCGGTGTGGGATCTGTGCTGTGG
>JANMLE010000401.1:0-2581 GCA_031372385.1 Planctomycetota bacterium
TGCTCGCAGGGGGAGCGAACCGTTGTTCTCGCGCACGCCGTTGGCGTAGCGGTTAAACGTCTCAGTCAAGGCCGCGCGAGGTATAAATAGGGGGGAATCGACCCCCTCGCGACAACGGTCAGGGAAAGGGCCGCCTCTCCCCGACCCACTAAATGAGTTCCTCAGCAGGGTGGGACAATCGACGCTTTGGTTACGCGGGCCCACCGTTTCGGTCTGATTGTGGTGGGCCGTCGAAGACGAGTGCCGCCCTACGATTTGCCCAGCTTGAAAATGGCATTGGCCCTGCATTCGCCATCGTCACTCGCCATTCGTGTTTGGCGAAGGGTATCTTGTCGCGGGTGTGTTCCGAGACTCCAAGTCAGGTTTGTGATTCATGACATTGCCGGTCGAACATCGCGATTTCAACCGATCCCGGTTGCACGAGGACGAGTTGGCGGCCGATCCGTTCGTGCAGTTTCAACGCTGGGTCGATGATGCGGTGGCGGCGAAGATCGTGGATTGGGAAACGATCACGGTCGCGACGGCGACCCGCGACGGGGCTCCGTCGGCCCGGACGTTGTTTCTGCGCGGTGCGGACGAACGCGGATTCGTGTTCTACACGAACTATGAAAGCCGCAAGGGAACGCAACTGGCCGAGAACCCCCGCGCGGCACTCGTGATTCATTGGCGCGAGCTGGAGCGGCAGATCTGCATCGAGGGGGATGTGGAACGGATCTCCGTCGAGGAGTCGGATGCGTACTTCGCGACGCGGCCCCTGCAAAGCCAGTTGGGGGCGTGGGCCTCGCGCCAAAGCCAGCCGCTCGATTCGGCAGAGACGCTCGCCCGGCGCGTGGAACAGTTGCGACAGCAGTTCGCGGGGGGCGCGGTTCCGCGCCCCGCGCATTGGGGCGGGTATCGCGTCGTGCCGAACCGGATCGAATTCTGGCAGGGTGGTCCGGGCCGCTTGCACGATCGGTTCGTCTACCTGCGGCAGGACAAAGGCGCATGGACGTGGAGCCGGCTGAATCCGTGAGCGGGTCAACGCTTATCCATCACGCGGCCTGACCTGAGACGTTTAACCGCTACGCCATCGGCGTGCGCGCAGGCGAGGGCAACCCGTGGTTCGCGCGCACGCCGATGGCGTAGCGGTTAAACGAAAACGTCTCCCTTTGGGCCGCGTGAGGTATATCGATCACGCGGTCCTGAGTGAGTCGTTCAACGGCATCGAAAGCGGCGTGTGCGCGCGATCCACTGGTCGCCCGCATTCGCGCCCAGCCGATGGCATTGGGGTTAATCGAAGCGAGTCGGAATTTCGCTGTCATGCCGGCTTCGTCCGGTCGAGAGCCAACTGCTTCATCGCGCGCAGGTCGAGTTTGCCGGTGCCCAGCAGCGGGATCTCTTCGACGTCGAGGAACGAGTCGGTCGAGGGAATCCACAGGTTGGGGAGTCCCTCCTTGGAGAGTTCATCGATGATCTGGGAGACCGGCTTGTTCAGGCGTTTGTGCAGGATGATCAGACGTTCGCCCTTCTTGTCGTCGGGGATCGACGTCACGGCGACTTGAATCCCCGCATCGGTGTTGGCCGGGTCTTCGCAGATCTTGGAGAGGCATTCTTCCACGCGGAGATGCGGCACCATTTCGCCGCCGATCTTGGAGAAGCGGCTGATGCGTCCGGTGATGTGGATGAAGCCCTCGTCGTCGACCAGCCCCATGTCGCCCGTGTCGTACCAGCCATCCTTGATGACGGCCGCGGTTTTCTCGGGGCGGTTCCAATAGCCGACCATCACGTTCGGCCCCTTGATCAGCAGCAGTCCCTCGTGGTTGACCCCCAGCGGTTCGCGTGTCACGGGGTCGACGGCGCGAATCACGACGCCGGGCAGAGGGCGACCGACGGTTCCCAGTTTGGTTCCCTTTTGCGTCACCATGTCACTGCGGTGGTCGGGAATGTTGACGGCCGCCGGCCCCGATGTTTCGGTGGCTCCGTAGCCTTCCGACGGCAGGATTCCAAACTTGTTGCGGAACTGCTCGGCCAGGTCCAGCGGCAGTTTCTCGGCCCCGACGACCGCCAGGTCGAGCTTGTGAAACTGCTCCTTCTCACAGCGCTTCAAGTATCCGCGCAGGAACGTCGGCGTCCCGAACAGGATCGACACGCCATGTTTCTGGGCCAGCTTGCCAATCTCTTTCGCGTCCAGCGGATTGACGTGATAGACGACCTTCGGCGTCAGGCACATCGGCAGCCATAGCGCGGCCAGATATCCGAGCGAATGAAAGATCGGGACCACGCCCAGGACCACGTCATGGTCTTCGACTTGGAAGATCTGGTTGGCGGCGTCGACGGTCGACGAGATGTTGTGGTGCGAGAGCAGCACTCCCTTCGGTTCGCCCGTTGATCCCGAGGTGTAGATCGCGGTGATCGGATCATCCAGCTTCACGCGATGCAGTCCGAGCAACCGGTCCAGGATCGATGCCGGCAGTACGAACGCGCCGAGTCCCGACAGCAGTCGATCGACGCCGCGGACCTGTTCCTTCATGTCTTCCAGAAAGATGAAGGGAACTTCCAGGTTGAACGGTTTCTTTTCGAGGAACCTTTTGCTCGTGATGAC
>JANMLE010000408.1:0-1486 GCA_031372385.1 Planctomycetota bacterium
GGGTTTTTAAAACGGGTCCGCCGGGGGGTATCGCTTTTAAATTTTGCGCCGATGCCATTTCTTGTCGCCCCGGTGTGTAACAAACGTTTTGCCCTAACCCCCGCTCCCACCGGGCCGCGGCTCGATATCGCAGACGATCCATCTTCAACTTCCCGATGGGCCTGCCGGTCCGCAACGACCGGCTTGACGAAACCGCCATGACCCGCTAAAGTTTGGACCGTTCAAACTTTTGTTTTTGATTCCAATCACCCCGCCGCTTCCTCCTGCCTGCCGAAATTCCATCATGACTTCCGCCAACCGAATCAGTGTTTGGATCGCTCTGATTGCATGCACTGCGGCAGGCCACATCGGCTGTGACCGCGCGAATTCGGCGAACCAATCCGACCCCAAACCGGACCGGCCTGCGGGCCACGGAGCGATCAGGATCGTCACGACGACCGGCATGGTGACGGACATTGTGCGACACGTTGCCGGGTCGCGGGCCGAGGTGTCGGGACTGATTGAATCCGGCGTCGACCCGCACTTGTTCAAGCCAACGCGGGGACACATCAAGCAGCTTCGTGATGCGGACGTCGTGTTCTATTCCGGCCTGATGTTGGAGGGCCGGATGAGCGAGCATTTCACCCAACTGCAGCGGGCGGGCAAGCCGGTGTTTGCCGTCACGGAGTCGCTCGACAAGGACTCGCTGCGGTCGCCGCCCGACTTTGCCGGGCATTACGATCCGCACGTCTGGATGGACGTCAAGGCATGGAGCCAGTGCGTCGAACACGTGGCACAATCTCTGGCGACGTTCGATCCACCGCATGCGGACGAATACCGCGCCAATGCGAAATCGTACCGCGCAGAGTTGGCCAAACTCGACGACTACGTCCGGATGGCGATCCAGTCCATCCCCGAATCACAGCGCGTGCTGGTGACGGCCCACGATGCGTTCGAGTATTTCTCGCGGGCGTACGGCATCGAAGTGAAATCCGTGCAGGGAGTCACCACCGAATCGGAAGCGGGCGTCCTCGACGTGAACCGGCTGGTCGATTTCCTGGTGGAGCGGAAGCTGCCGGCGATCTTTGTCGAATCGAGCGTGAATGCGAAGAACATCCAGGCGGTGATCGAAGGGGCGAAGTCGCGCGGGGTGACGGTCAAGGTCGGCGGTGAACTCTTCTCCGACGCGATGGGAGCGGAGGGAACGTACGAGGGAACCTACATCGGCATGATCGATCACAACGCGACGCTGATCGCCAGGGCGTTGGGCGGCGATGTTCCCGCGCAGGGAATGAACGGCAAGCTGTGCGGTGTCGCCAAATGAACTGCGCCATCCACCGATCTCGTGTGCTGCCGGACAAGGGTTGCCGAGCATGAGCAACCATCTCGATTCGTCGCCGCTGTCGATCCACGACATGACGGTCGCCTACCAGCGCCGGCCGGTGTTGTGGGACGTCGACTACTCCGCCCCTGCCGGCAAGCTGATTGCGATCGTGGGCCCGAATGG
>JANMLE010000442.1:0-4294 GCA_031372385.1 Planctomycetota bacterium
GGAGCCTGACCGCGTATGAACGTCGTCGATTCTTCGGGGTGGCTGGAATACTTCGCGGATGGCCCGCATGCGGACTTCTTCGCTCCGGCCATTGAAAACACGCCGGAGTAGATCGTTCCAGCCGTCAGCATCTACGAAGTCTTCAAACGCACGCTGAAACAACGCGATGAAGCAACCGCCCTGCAGGTCGCGGCCTTGATGGCCCAGGGGCAAGTGGTCGAACTCGATCAAACCCTGGCGATCTCCGCCGCAAAAATCTCTCACGATCTGAAGATCCCGATGGCGGACAGCATGATCTTGGCGACCGCCCGCGCCTTCAACGCCACATTGTGGACTCAGGACGTTGATCTGATGGGGATCGAGAACGTCGAATACATCAGCAAGAGGTCGGCGGACACAACGTCGGCGCAACCAATCGCTCAACCCACACCGGAAAAGTTGGGCGATTGAATTCTCTTTCCAACGGAACACACGAACTCGACTTGCGGTTCCGCTCGCGGTCGGGTGGCACGCCCTGACGCTTTGGGAAGGGCGTGGTTTTCTCGACGTTCGCCACGCCCTTCGAAGACTCAGGGCGTGCCACCCAATTGCTCAAGTTATTTTTTCGCGAATCCTTAGCCTCCAAGCTGGTCCTGATTGGGAACCAGCGGGACGATGATCTCGGCGGGGCGCAACGATGCGATGGATCGGACGGCTTGATTGACTCGACGGTGGGAGGGGCAGTCGGCAGGGAGCCTGAGACGGAAGCAAGCGACCGGCCTGTCGATCCACGGGTGGACTTCGTCGCCGAGCGAACTCTGCTGGCGTGGGTGCGGACCGCCTCGGTGATGGTCTGGTCCGCCGCGAGGGCGTCGAGCCATGCGGCCGGGGCTTGTCCCCGGTCACGCAGTCATCAAATCACGCGACTGGAAGCGACGGACGCGGGTCGAGCACGACTTGGCATTCAGGACCGCGAAACGTCGTGTGAAAGAATTCGAGGAAACCGCGTGTTCCCAGATGCAGAATCGTCAGCGGCTCTTCGGCAAACGCCACCGCGGTTTTCCACCGAACGACATTTCCCGATGCTCTCAGTTCCAGCACGACTTCGGCAAGTCGATACGCAATGCCAACTCCGCTGGCGGTCTTGATCACGCCGTCCGGTTCGGCGGGCAACGAGACTCCGAGAACTTGAGCTTCGCGTTGGGGGAAGATGGTTCGGTCGGAGCCGGTGTCCAACAATCCGTCGAGCAGTCGGCGACCGCTCGGACCTTCAATCACCACGGCAATCACCGGCCGAAGAATTCCGCCGGGAAGCCGCATGTACGGAAACTCAAACATCAGAGCATCCCGGAGATTTCCGCATCGTGCGGCAAGACGTGATGCACTCGCAGCAAGTGGCCGGGGGGAGCCTGCCGGGCTTGATCCTCGGCTTCATCCAGAGTCTTGCCGCAGCCCACAACCTGCTGATCATCTTGATCCCAGACGATCCATTGTCCTTCGTACTCTTCCAACACGCTCACGGGGATTTGATCAAACATCGGTTAGCCTCCTGTGACAAACTGCGAACGTGAATCATTCTACGAGACCGATTTGATTCCGGCGACACCGAAACGCCGGGCGCGGGAGCATTCGCCGCCAGCAACCGGCATGCATCCCGCGGCGTGAACCGCTATCTTCTGACGCTCCGGACCCGCCGTGTGGCAGTGTTCGAATTCATCCCGCACCCAATTCGACCCAGCATGCCGACCATCACGAACATTGCCGCCTACAAGTTCGCACCGCTCGCCGATCTGAAGCCGCTGCGCGAGCGGTTGATCGAACACTGCAAGAGCAACGGACTGCGCGGGACGATCTTGCTCAGTCCCGAGGGGATCAACCTGTTTGTCGCGGGACCGGGTGCGGAGATTGATACCTTGCTGAGCGAGTTGCGGGCGGTTCCCGGATTGGAGGGGCTGGCGGCGAAGTTCAGTGACAGCGATCACCAGCCGTTCCGTCGCATGCTGGTGAAACTCAAGCAGGAAATCATCGCGTTTGGTGTCGAGGGGATTGATCCCGCGCGGCGACCGGCCCCGAAGCTGGCGGCCCGCGAGTTGAAACGATGGCTCGATGAGGGACGTCCCGTCACGCTGCTCGACACGCGCAATGACTACGAGGTGAAGCTGGGGACGTTTCACAACGCACTCCCCATCGGCGTGCAGCAGTTCCGCGAGTTTCCCGAGGCCGTCTCCAAGCTGCCGGCCGAGATGAAGCGGCAGCCGATCGTGATGTTCTGCACCGGCGGCATCCGCTGCGAAAAGGCCGGGCCGTACATGCAGCGCGAGGGGTTTGAACAGATCTTTCAACTCGACGGCGGCATCCTCAAGTACTTCGAGGAATGCGGCAACGCGCACTACGACGGCGAATGCTTCGTGTTCGACCAGCGTGTCGGGGTTGATCCGACTCTTCAGGAAACGGCCACCGCGCAGTGCCATGCCTGTCAGACGCCGCTCGGCATCAACGATCAACGCGACCCCCGATTTGTTGCGGGGAAGTCGTGCCCCTACTGTTTCCGCAGCAGCGAACAGCAACGCGCGGAATCGATCCAGCGGCGTCAGGCGGCCATTCGCCGCGTCACGACGCCGCTCCCCGGCAGCGAGCCCTACGACAACTTTCGCCCGGTCAAGATTCCCGCGGCGTTTGATGGTCGCACGCTGCTGGATTGCCTGATGGGATTGTTCGGACATGTCCCCGGCGTGGATTGGCGGCGGCACTGCGACGAGGGGCGGATGCTGAGTCCCGCCGGTCAACCGGTCGGCATCGATCATGTCGTCCACACTGGTGAACGGTATCTGCAGCGCAAGCCCGGCACGGTCGAACCCGACGTGAATGTGCATCTGCGGATTCTGTATGAGGACGAAGCGATCCTGGTCCTGAACAAGCCCGCGCCGCTGCCGATGCACCCGTGTGGCCGGTTCAATCGCAACACGTTGCAGTACATTCTGGGGGAAGTCTACAAGCCGCAGAATCCGCGTCCCGCCCATCGGCTGGATGCGAATACCAGCGGGGTGGTCGTGCTGTCGCGCACGAAGCACATCGCCAGCCTGCTGCAACCGCAATTCGAGCGGGGCGAGATCTCCAAGGTCTATCTGGCCCGAGTCCAAGGGCATCCCCCGGACGATCAGTTCGATTGCCGCGTCGCCATCAGTGACAGTTCGGGGGAACTCGGTTCCCGCGATGCCGTGGCCGAAGGGGGACTGCCCGCTCACACGGAGTTTCGCGTCATGGAACGATTTGCCGACGGCACGTCGCTGCTGGAGGTCGTGCCTCATACCGGCCGCACGAACCAGATCCGAGTCCATCTGTGGCACCTGGGCTGGCCGATCTGCGGCGACCAAGCGTATCTGCCGGGACGACGACTGGGACAGACTCAGACACAGTCACTAGACTCGACGCCCTTGTGCCTGCTGGCCCGGCGCATCACGTTCACGCATCCGCTCTCCCGGCAGCGGATGACGTTTGAAAGCGAGTTGCCGGAATGGACGACGTGCGGTTAGGTCCGCCAGAGGATTGGCAGAACAATGGGGGCAGAATGATGAGGAAACAGAATTCGATTTTCTCTTCATCGTTCTGCCCCCATTGTTCTGCTCGTCCACTTCGGCTTCAGACAGTTGTTGAAGCGCCGATCCTGATGCAGTTGGTACGATCGAGTCCTCCGCAAGGCTCGCGTAGTCGGCAACCTCTCTTCGACAAAAATCCTTCACCGAGGTCCACCATCATGGCTGTTCGCTGTTCCGTGACACTGACCATCTGCCTGGCGTTGATCTCGTTCACACCGGTCGCGCGGTCTGCGGACGATCCGCGGCGGCCGGCGGCGATTGAGGCGCAGGATGTTCCCGTCGTCCCCGCGGAACTGGTGGCCCGGCTGGCGCAGTATCAGAGCGTGCGCGGGGCCGCGTTTCGGGGTTGGGCACCGGACGGGACCGGCATGCTGATCGGAACGCGGTTTGGCAACTCGTCGCAATTGCACCGGGTCTACGAACCGGGCGGACGGCGCGAACAGATCACCTTCTTTGACGAACCGGTCTCGGGCCTGTTCGTGCCGCGCGCGACCGACGGTTCGATCCTGATGCTGATGGACACCGGCGGGAACGAGAACGATCAGATCCATCTGCTCGACCGGCGGAACTTTCTGACCCGGCTGCTGACGGACGGCAAGTCGCGCAACAAGCTGGGTGCCGTGCGACAGGATGGTTCGCAGATGGTCGTCACCAGCAACCAGCGGAATGGGCGCGACGTGGATTTGTACGTGGCGAACCCGCGCGAGCCCGGATCGATG
>JANMLE010001841.1:0-1370 GCA_031372385.1 Planctomycetota bacterium
CCTTTGGATTTGTGATCGCGGCAGACTCGCGGATTCTAACAGTCCGCATCAGTCGGCGCGCTGGAGCGACATCGGTTGTCTTTTCCGCACTGGATCATCTTCAACACAAGCCACCCGGCATTGCCGACCGGTTTGGCGCACGCCACGATACGGAACGGCGGGTTCAACGAAGCTCATTCGGCGGCGCTCTTGAGGGACGTGATTCATGCGGTGGATTCTTCAGTCGTGGTTTCTGATTTCGCTCGTCGTCCTGCTGCCCGGCGGGATGGTCTGGGGTTGGCAGACCACCGAGGACTGGCGGCGGATGACGGTCGGTCGCGTGTACCCCGGAACGACGACGGTCGTCATCCTGTTCCTGATGTCGCTGAGTCTGAACAGCCGCCGTTTGCGGGATTCGTTCCGCTCGCCCGGCCCGGTGATTTGGGGCACGATCGTCAACATTGGCATCTTGCCGCTGCTGGCGTGGCCCCTGGCCCGGTACTTCTCGCTGACCGATTTTTCCCTCGGGTTGATGATCGCGGCGGCTGTCCCGTGTACGCTGGCGACGGCCTCGGTGTCGACACGGCAGGCGGGTGGAAACGACGCGGTTTCGCTGCTGGTCACGCTGCTGACCAATCTCATCAGCGTCGTGCTGACGCCGCTCTGGTTGAAGTGGACGATCGCGATCGAAGCCGACATCGATCCGTGGCCCGTGATCGCCAACCTCGCCGCGACGGTCCTGCTGCCGACGATCCTGGGACAGGTGGCCCGGCTGTGGCCGCCTCTCGATCGGATCGCTGCGGCGCAGCGGATACGGATCGGCATTGTCGCCCAATGCCTGGTGCTGTTGATCGTCACCAAGGCGGCAGTCGAAGCGGGCGGCCGGTTGCAGAGTCAGTCCGTCTGGCCGGCGGGAACCGACTTCGCCGCACTCGTTGTGGCCTGCGCGGGTCTGCACGCGGCGGCGATGCTGATTGCCGAACTGGGCGGCCGGTGGCTCAAGCTGCCACGCATCGATCGGATCGCCACAGTCTTCGCTGGCAGCCAGAAGACACTCCCGGTCGGCCTGTTGCTGGCGTCGATGCCGGCGATCACCGGCGACCTCAGCCTGCCGTTCATCACCTTTCCAATCCTGTTGTTTCACGCCGTCCAGTTGATGATGGATTCGGCGATCGCGGATCAAATCGCCCGACGAACCAAATCGCCCGACGAACCAAATCGCCCGCCGAATTGAAATCGGAGACTTGAGAAGTGGAGATTGGGACGCGAACCTGCGGGCGCGGATCCAATGGCACTTACTTTGGTAACCCGACGCGTGAGCGAGGGCGATCGTAGGAGGCGTTTCCCCTTGTTTCCCTCGCTTACACTTCGGGTTACTTGATCAGAGCATG
>JANMLE010000473.1:0-3032 GCA_031372385.1 Planctomycetota bacterium
TCGGCCTGCATCTGCCGCCAGAATTCGCTGCGGGCACCGCCACCGGACAGCCGGATCTCACGGATCGGAATCCGCATCTCGTTGATGACTTCCAAGCCGTCGCGCATGGCATACGTGGCCCCCTCCATGATCGATCGGATCATGGCGGAGCGGCCGTGCCGCAGGCTCAATCCAATCCAGCAACCGCGGGCGTTCGCATCGGCGTGCGGCGTCCGTTCGCCGGTCAGATACGGCAGGAAGAACAACCCTTCGCAGCCGGGAGGGGCTTCGGCCGCCTGCTCGGTGATGATGTTGTACGGATCGGTCTTGATCTTCTTCGCGGCGGAAACTTCCGTTTCGGCGAACTGATCGCGATACCACTGCAGGCTGCCACCGGCCGACAGCACGACCCCCATCACATGCCACTTTCCGCGGACCGCGTGGCAGAAAGTGTGGACGCGTCCCGTGGGATCGATCTGCACGTCATCGCTGTGGGCGAAGACCACGCCGCTGGTTCCCATCGTGGCGGAAATGATCCCGCGCTTGACGATCCCGTTGCCGACCGCACCGGCCGCCTGATCCCCGGCGCCCCCCACGACGGGGACACCCTTCTTCAAACCGAGCAGCTTTGCGGCCGCATCGGAGAGGTGCCCGGTGATGTCCTCGGACTCGTAGACCTTCGGCAGCAGGGAAGCCTTGATGTCGAGCTTGTCGAGCAGCGGCTTGCACCACACGCGGTTGCGGACGTCCAGCAACAGCGTCCCCGAGGCATCGCTGACGTCGGTCGCGAATTCACCCGTCAACCGGAAACGGACGAAGTCTTTGGGGAGCAGGATCTGAACGGTTCGAGAATAGTTCTTCGGCTCGTTCTTTTGCAGCCACACGATCTTGGGGGCGGTGAACCCGGTCAGCGCGGGATTCGCCACCATTTCGATCAGCTTGGCCCGGCCGCCGACCTTGGTTTCGATGTCGGCGCATTCCTCGGCGGTGCGCTGGTCGTTCCACAACAGCGCGTGGCGGATGACATTGTGCTGCTTGTCCAAGAACACGCTGCCATGCATCTGTCCGGTCAGCCCGATTCCCGCGACGTCTTCCGGCTTGATCTTGCCGGCCTTGAGCACCTTCTTCACGGTCGTGACCGTGGCGTCCCACCAATCTTCCGGGTCTTGTTCAGACCAACCGGGACGGGGAGACATCAACGGATACTCGGCCGTTGCCGAGGCAAGTATGGTGCCATCCTCCTGCATCGCGAGCGTCTTGGTACCGCTCGTGCCGATATCGATCCCGAGAAAGACGGCCATCGTGAGGTGTTCCTTGATTCCGGTAAAGACTTGAACTTGGGTGTTCGCAACGATATTGCGCGAATGGATTCTTCAGAAGGAGCGGAATCCTAGCAGTTTTCAGCCTCACCTGCCACGCTACCGACCGCACGCCAACTACAGAGCAAACGATCCGCGCTGGGTGGCGGGGCATTCGAACAACGGGCTTTCGCCAGGCTCAACCCATGAAGTGAATCAACGGCGAAGGCAGAACGGGAAAGCCTGCCTTCACATTCTGCCTTTCCGGTTCGCTGTTCATGCGTCGCCATTCAAGGCGTCACCTCGACCGAACTGCGGGGTCACAGCGGCAGGTTTCGCCCCTGTTGGCGATTTGTCGCAACGGAATGCGCCGCGCCATTCCACTCGGGTGATTCCCGTCTTGTTGACCGGTTGCGGAAGTCCTATAACCCGGACCGCTCAATCGGACATCCATGATTCCGTCGGAGGTGCCAAACATTTTTTGTGGGCTTGGATCGATTCAACGGTGAGTGCCATGCACTACCGGATCTCGCCCAACTCTTGCGACTCCACCGTCGCGATCGAACTTGTCCGGCGAGCGAACACGAGGCCACGACATCTGCCTTCAGATGTCGTGGTTTCATTTTTGGATGGCCCGTTAAGCCACGTGGACACTTACCAGCGCGGACGTTTCCGACAATAGTCCGGAAAGCACGAGGGGCACGTTTTCAACGTGCCTGTTTCTTGGCGATTTGAGCACGTTGAAAACGTGCCCCACGACTTTTGTCGAAATCGTCAGCCCGGCCTGGCTGCCAAGTCCCCGATTGCTCCACCGGCCCGCGAACCTCGCCGACTGACAGGAGTCGTCCCACATCAAGACGCGGGACGACGCGATGCAGGGCGTTGCCCGCGCGGCGAAACGGCGCGTCATCACTGTCACTCGGTGATGATGTCCTTGACTGTCTTGCCACCGGGGATCATCGGCAGCACGTGTTCCTGGTACGGGCAGATCACGTCCAGCAGATAGGCACCGTCGTATTCGAGCATCGTCTTAACGGCCTCGGGGAATTCCTTCTTGCTGCGAACCTGCGCCGCACCGATGCCGAAGCCCCGCGCGATCTGCACGAAGTTGGGATACGTTTCCTCGTGGTGCGGACCCGCTCCGGCACCGACCGCTTCCGGATGGTCGACCGGACCGAGATACGTGTGAGCCCGGTTCTTGCCGTGGAAACGATCTTCCCACTGCACCACCATTCCCAAGTGCTGGTTGTTGAGCAGCAGGATCTTCACCGGCAGCTTTTCGCAGTGCAGCGTGGCCAGCTCCTGCACGTTCATCAGCATGCAGCCGTCGCCATCGATGTCGATCACCAGCCGATCGGGATGCGCCGCCTGCACGCCCATCGCCGCGGGGAGACCGAAGCCCATTGTTCCCAGACCCGAGCTGCTCAGCCACCGGCGCGGGTTGCGGAACTTGTAGAACTGGGCCGCCCACATCTGGTGCTGGCCCACACCCACGTTGACGAACGGATCCTGGTCGATTGTTTGCCGCCACAATTCGGAGATTGCGTACTGCGGGATGATGAAGTCGCCCGACTCTTTCACCTTCAGCGGGTATTGCTTCTTCCAGGCGTTGATCTGGCTCCACCAGTCATCAAGCTGCGGAACATCTTCGTCCGCGATCATCGCGTTCAGTCCCAGCAGGACTTCCTTCACATTCGCGACGACCGGGATCTCGGCGATCTTGTTCTTGTGGATCTCGGAGGGATCAATGTCAAC
>JANMLE010000519.1:0-5905 GCA_031372385.1 Planctomycetota bacterium
GCCATCGATGCCCTGGAAGAGGGCGAGTTGATGACGCCGCTGTTTGGTTGAGAATCTGCGGCGAGGAGATTCATCTGCGCGCGGCGGGGTCACGCCACATACAGCTCATCCACCAGATTGTTCAACCGGGTTTCGGCAGCAGGTGTGGCAGACCAGGTCCGGGTCAGTTGATCCAGTTCGGTCACGATCCGCGCGCAGCACGGCGATGGCAGCGGGAACTGCTTCAGGACGGTGCCGCTGATGTCGAGATGAGCGCCGCGGCGCTTGGCGTGTGTTTCGAACCAGCGTTGGGCGCGCGACGAATTCAAAACGGCGGTCAGCGCGGCCAGCGTCATCGGCGGGCTTGACGATTCCGCGCGGGCGACGATCACATGCGCCGAGAAGCCGACATAGGTCGGATGCTCGGCAAACGCGAAGCGGGGCGTGTGTCCCATCTGCAGACACAGGATGCGTGGCGCGGTGAACAGCCGTTCCTCGCGCGGCCAGTGCAGATGCCACCATGCGATCTTCCCCGACTGCACCTCGCGGCGGCGCTGCAACACCGTGCGAAACCGTGCGAGGTGCGCTGCAACATGCGGGAAGTCGCCCAGCTCGGGAGCGGTCTGCCGCGTGACGTACAGGATTTGGTGCGAAGGCTGCGCTGCGACCTGAAATCGGCCGATGGTGGAGAGCGCGTGATACGGCCGCAACAACGAGTGTTCCCGTTCGCTCAACGCCAACGCGGCAACCTCGGCCGCGGTGAGCACGAAGACGCCGCGACCGGCCAGCGATGGATCGCCGAGTTCCACGGCGGCGGACTTGGTCACGAACGGCGGGTTCTCGGCGATCCCCTGCCGGACTTCGAACGCTTCGCCCAAGACCGGGCCGTGGGATGGTGACGGATCGCTCCGGCGGACGGCATCGACTCGCAGTTGTCCCCCCGACCAAAGCTCCGCCTGCGAAACGGCGCGCACGGCGGGGACGTTGTTCAGCATCACCGAGTCGGCGAAGTGGCTGCGGGTGAAGACTGCTTCGATCTGCTCGCGCGGCTCATTCGACAGGTCGAGCACGTCGCAGCGCGTCAGCGGTTCGTGGCCTTTGCGGACCCGAAAGATCATGTGCCGGCCGGTGACATCTCGAAACAGCCGGGCCGGGCCGAGGAGCACGAGTTCCTCGATCGACGTCTCCACGGCCATGCGTTCGCGGAGGGACTTCGCCGCCGTCGCACTCGTCCAGTAGCTGTTCACAATGAACGACAACCGGCCGCCCGGCTTGAGCAGGTCCAGGCTGCGGTGAAAGAAGTAGTGCCACAGATCCATGCGCGCCGTCCGCCAGCGCTGCCCAATGGCTGAACCGGCGATGCGGTCGAATTCGGGTTTGGCATTCAGTTCCCGTCGGTACGGCGGGTTGCCGATCACCAGGTCAAATCCACCGGCAGCGGCAACGTGAGGAAACGCGGCCGACCAGTGGATGGGGCTGGCGTGATGAGCAGTCCGTGCTACGTTCGTCAACGCACCGTCAGGTTCGTTCGCATTGGGAACAACATCTCCGGTCGCGCGCGCTGTGACCGGCGGTCCCGACCAGTCCGATCCCAGCAGCGCATCGCCGCAGGGGAAGTTCTTCATCAGCACATCGGCCAAATCCTCTGAGGAGACCGGGTCGATGCCGACCCATGCGGCGACTCGCTGACGCAACACATCGATCGCGGCGCGATCGGCATCGACTCCGAACACCTGCTCGCGCACGATCGCCAACCGGCGCGAAACATCGTCGTGCGCGATGCCGCGCTGTCCGGCGATCGCATCGAGCACCGGCAGCACAAACGCTCCATCTCCGCACGCCGGGTCCAGGATTCGCCACGAGACGTCGTTCGCCGAATGGTCACCGGCCGCCGGTTCGTCGCGGGGTGACAATGCTCGGGAGACCATCCACCGCGCGATCCAATTGGGCGTGTAATAGCTGCCGAGGACGCGGCGTCGGGAACGGGTTGGCGGCCGGGTATTCATATCGCTGGGGTCGGGTGTTCGGTTTTTCGAAATTGGCGGGGACGTCGCGTCATTTGCAGGGAGAGGTTCGTTCCCGCCAATTCCGAAAAACCGAACACCCGACCCCCGTTTCCCCGGCATCCGCCACGATGGGATGAAGCACGCCCTTCACTCGATGCCCAACTGTTTCAGGATGAAATCGACGGCCGGCTTGGGGTCGTCCAGTCCATGCGGGTGGTGCTTCAGACCCGGCTTGACGATCACGTGGATCTTTCCGCCGAGCTTTTCGTACCGCTCCTTCAGGAGGACGGTGTTCTCGGCATACGGCACGACTTCGTCGGCGTCGCCGCAGATGTGCAGCAGGGGGACTTTGGCCTTGGCCAGCGGGGCCAGGTTGTCGACCGGATTCTTGTCATACGCCAGCGCCGCGGCTTCATCGGCGAAGCCGTAGTCGCTGAACAGTTTCTTCCAGTCACCGGCGCTCCCCGGCCCCTTCCCCTTCCCGCCTGGCCAACTCTTGAAGTCGCAGACGGGATTGTCTCCGAGGATCAAACCGACCTGGTCCGGATGTGCTGCGCCCCAGTTGTAGACATACAACCCGCCGCGACTGAGTCCCTCCAGAACGGGCTTCTTCGACAGGCCGTGTTGTTCAGTCAGCAGCTTGTAGAACTCGTCGAAGTGCTTCATCGCGCTGGGACAGCCGAACGTGTTGCCGACGTTCATGTGGACCAGATGAAAGCCCTTGTGGACGAGCGCCAGGTCGATCTCGGGGCGGTGATCGAAGAACTCGGCGCGCCAGATCCACGGGTGGCCCTTCGCCGCCGACGTCGGCGTCACAACGATGCACTTCTGAGCGTCGACGACAAAGTCGTACCGATCGAAACCGTGGTAGCTCGACTTGGTTCCCGAGAACGGTTTGGGCGGCTCATCGGCCCGCGCGGAAGCGGCTGCGAAGACAAACACGGCCAACAGTGAGGCGACCGCCAAACCTACCGTCGTCCCGCCGCTCCGTCGGCGGGACGGGCTGTAATCGCCCCCGCGTGTGGGTTTGTCATCACCGCAACGATCCCGTCGGCGGAGCGACGGGACTACAGTAACTCTTGTCATCAACGACAATCGAGGGAGGCGGGTTTGTGTCTGGTTCACTGGTTGGTCAACCCTTTTCCTTGAACACGATGTCGATCGCCAGGCCCGCGGCCAGCAGCAGCGCGGCCAGTCCCGGATTGCTGGAGATGCTCTCGTCGAGCTTGATCAGGTAGTTGTCCGCGGAGGTGAACATCTCCTTCAACGCTCCGCCCCATTGTTTGTTGACGACACCCAGTTGCTTGCCCTGCATGTCGGTCATTTTGAAGTCCCAGCCCTTCCAGTTGCCCTTCACGTCGGCAATCTGCGTCCCCCCCGGTTCATGAACGGTGAACCCGCCCCCCAGCGAAAACAGTTTGCTGCGGAAGAAGCCGACTTCCTTGTCGTGTTCGTCAAACACCGACACCTTGGCCCGCAGCAAGGTCATGCCGCGGTGGATCGTGACCACCGGTTCGGCGTCTTCACTCTCCTGGATCACGACCGTCGTCGGCAGCATTTGTTTGTTGACAAGCAGCCGCAGCAGCTTGGAAAAGGTTCCGATCTTCTCCTGCGCGAAGCCGAGTTGAGTCCCGGTTTCGGGGTCGAAGATGTCGTAGCGATCCGTCAGCTTCATGAAGGCAACGCGTTCCTTGATCAGATAGGTGCTGCGGCTGAGGAGCATGATGCTTTCCAACGGTGATGGGGAAGAGGGGAAACCGGACGGGATCGTATCGCCACGCCCACGGTGTCTCAACCAAGCGACTTGCACGTCGGCGCGAGGCGCGAAGGCGGTGTCCTGGTTTGGACAACATTGTCCCACGCTCGGAGTGTGTGGATCTTGTCACGCCACTGGGCTTGCCCCAGTGGTTCAACGGCTTCTGCGCTACTTTGCAGCAAGAGACGAGTAGTGCAGAAGCCGCTTAACCACCGAGACAAGCTCGGTGGCGAGATGTTTTCCAGAAACACGCGCAACCTCTCCGCATGACGGCGACGAAACGAGGACACGACCGGCACGGGCATGACGGACGCGCATCGTCCGCAGCGTGGAGGTACGATGCCGTCTCGATTGTTCGGCGGTTCCCGTCCGCGACCCTGTCAGATCTCACCCATGATCACCGTGAATGAATTGACTCGTCACTTCCGCGCCGGCGGCGGCACTCTGGTGGCCGTCGACAAGCTGTCGTTTCACGTCCGCGCCGGCGAAGTCTACGGCCTGTTGGGACCGAACGGCGCGGGGAAGACCACCACGCTGCGAATGATCCTGGGATTGCTGGCGCCGACCAGCGGCGACGCGGAAGTGGGGGGCTTCCGGGCGACCACTCAGCCCGACGAAGTCAAGCGGCGCATCGGATTGGTCTCGGCCAGCTCGGGTCTGTATCAGTGGCTGACACCGCGTGAAATGCTGCTGTTTTTCGCGGATTTGTACGGCGTCACCCCGGCCCGCGCGCGAGCGCGGTTGGAGGAACTCGCCAGCCTGTTTGACTTGCGGCCGTTTCTCAACCAGCGCTGTGCGACGCTCAGCACCGGCCAGAAACAACGGGTGACGCTGGCCCGCGCGTTGATGCACGATCCGCCGGTGATGCTGCTCGACGAACCGACGCGCGGCCTCGACGTGATCGGCACGCACGTCGTGTTCCAGTACATCTCCAAGCTGCGTTCGCTCGGGAAGGCGGTGGTCGTCTCCACCCACCGGCTTGATGAGGCCTCGCACGTCTGCGACCGCATGGGGCTGCTGCACTGCGGACGTTTGCGGCACGAGGGAACCTTTGCCGAACTGCAGCGCGAAACCGGCTGCGACAACCTCTTTCAGATGTTCCTGCAGTTGCTCGGACAATTGCCGGAGGGGCCGATCAGCAGTCCCACCCGCAACAACGGGGGCGGGTTCGACGCGGGTGCGACCGGTGCGACCGGGACCGACGCTGACAGGGAGGCCGCCGATGTCCGATGAGAACGCTGCGACCGGGCCCTCAACCGAACATGAGGCGACCTGGCAATCGCCGCGCTGGTGGCGACTGTGCGTCAAGGAGCTGCGCGAGATCCTGCGCGACCGGCGCACGATCATCACGCTGGTGGCGATGCCGCTGCTCATCTATCCGCTGCTCGGCGTGACCCTGCAAAAGCTGATCATGTCGCAGCTTTCGGCCAAGTCGAAGGTCGAATACCGCGTGGCGGTTTCGTCGCGGCGTGACGAACAGTTCTTCCGTGACTTGTACGCGCGCGGCAACAAACTGATGGCCGATCGCGACGGACGAACCATCGACCCGATGCAGAGGCCGCAGGGAACGATTGATGATCCGTTCGTCGAGTTACTGGCTCCCGAAGAGGACGAGTCCACCGACATCGGCAGCGTCGTCGCCATCGGTGAGGCCGACTTGGGAATCGTCTTTGAACCCGGCAACAACGGACAGCCGCTGGCGATGGAGATCATCTACCGCTCCACGTCGCCGTTGAGTTGCGATGCGCGGCGGTACATCGAAGAACGGTTTCTCGCCGTGAACGAGGACTTCGCACGCAAGTCTCTCGCGAAACTCCGTCCCGCGGTGCAGTTGCCGTTGCAGATCCGGACCGAGTCGCTGACGCGATCCGGCCGGCAAGCGGGTTCGGCCGTGTCACTGTCCACGCTGGTTCCGCTCATCCTGATCCTGATGACCGTGACCGGCGCCGTTTATCCGGCCATCGATTTGACGGCGGGCGAACGCGAACGCGGCACTCTTGAAGCGCTGGTGTCGTCACCCGTCCCGCGGCACGAACTGCTCTTCGCCAAGTATCTCGCCGTGGTCTCCGTCGCCGTGCTGACGGCGCTGGCGAACCTGACATCCATGATCGTCACCGCGTACGCCAGCGGACTCGAAGGGCTGCTCTTTGGAACCGCCGGACTG
>JANMLE010000534.1:0-14775 GCA_031372385.1 Planctomycetota bacterium
TCGTATCGGGCGGGATTGCAGGCCGCGCGACTGCATCGCAAGGCGAAGCGGTCGAAAGAAGCGGATGCGGTCTATGAGGAACTGGTCAAGCGGTTTCCCAAGCCACAGCAACTCGATCAACTGCTCGACGAATGGGCGCTGCTCAATTACGACGCCGGCCGCTTCGAGCGTTCCGACGCCATCTTTCGCCGCATCGTGACGGAGACCCCGGACAGCGCGCTGGCGGACAATGCCCGGCTGAGTCTCGCCGAAAGCGATCTGATCGCCGAACGTTTGGACGCGGCACGACAGACGTTTGAACAACTGCTCGCGTCCGATAAGAGTGACGCGGAAGTCAAAGAGCGGTCGCTGTATCAACTGCTCGTGCTGGCGGTCGATCAACAACGCTGGGCCGATGTCCGCCCGCTGGCCGATCGTCTGACGGCCGACTATCCCGCCAGCCCGCACCGCTGGTACGCCTCGTACAGCGTTGTGGAATCGATCCTGTCGAACTTGAAGGCACCCGATCCAGAACTGGATGCCGCGCGCGATCGGCTGAACGGCTTGCGCAAGGAACAGGACAACCCGGCGGTGAAATCGCTCCTCTGGTTTGATCGCACTTGGGTTCTGCTGGCCGAGATCGCCTTTCGACAGAAGAAGTACGACGACCTCGAATCGACGGTTGCCGAATTGCGCCAGCGACCGGCCAAGTCCGCGTTTCTGTATCAGGCGGAAGAAGTGCTCGGTCGCGGCTACAAGCAACAGGCTCCGCCGAAATTCGACGAAGCCCGCAAGGCGTTTGAACGTGTCCTGACAGACCCGATCGCCGAGCGAACGGAAACCGCCGCCAAGAGTCAGTTCCTGATCGGCGAGACACTGTTCCTGCAAGAGAAGTGGGGCGAGGCGTTCCTGGCCTATCAGAAGGTCTATGCCAACTACGACTTCCCCGAGTGGCAGGCGGCCGCGCTGCTGCAATCCGGCAAATGCGACGAGCAACAACAACAATGGAAAGAGGCCGCGGCCACGTACAAGCTCCTGATCGAAAAGTTCGCCAAATCGACGCACGCGGCGGATGCCAAACTGCGACTGGACGCCGCGACGAAAAAGCTCGGCGGATGACGATCGAAGATGGGGATTCGATCAAGCTTCATGCCGCCTGAAGTGCGACGTTTAGCCGCTACGCCAACGGCGTGCGTGCGATTAACGGTTCGCCCCAATCCGCTCCCACGCCGTTGGCGTTGGGGCTAAACCTGACGATGTCTCAGTCATGCGCAAGCGGGCCAAACGAACAATGCCCTCCATCGACTGACTTCCTGGAATTCGGCTGCCTTATGCGACTGGCCCTGCTTTGTGACGATGCGTCTGTTGTTCCGTGGCTCGATGCGCTGGCCGATGATGCGGTGCATGAACTGACTCTCGCCGCGATCCTGAACCCGGCCGCGGGCGATCTGCTCCGCGGTCGATCGGGGATCCGGTTGACGCCGCATTGGGAGGATCTGGTTCACGCCGGCGCGTTCGATGCGATCCTGGTCGGCGGGAGCGATGCACAGGTCTTGGAGGCCATCAAGCAACTGGCCAGCTCGGGTCAGATGCTGTTGTTCATTCCCTCCACGGGACAGGGCTCGACCTTCATCTACGAACTGAGCCTGATCCGCGACGACAACCGCGTGCCGATTCATCCGGCCGTCTGGCAGCGCTGCGATCCCGCGCTCGTCCGGCTGCGCGAGATCCTTCGATCGGGATCGCTGGGGCCGGTGCATTTGCTTCAATTCCAGCGCGAGGTGGCCACCGTCGGAACGTCGTCGATGGTTCCGCAAGCCGAGATCGATGCGGCGATGCTGCTGGATTTCGACCTGCTGCGCTGGCTGAGCGGCGACTACGACCAGGTCACGGCGCTGCGAACCGGCGCGTCGGAACAGGGCGTGCGGACCCAGAGTGTGAAGCTGTCGGGACGGGGACTGCCCGAAGCGACGTGGGACGCCCGCGCGGGGAAGTCAGGGTCGTGCCGGTTGACCGTGCAGACCGAACAGGGGACCGCCGTGTTGGAACGCGATCTCACACGGGACTGGGTTCTGACCGAACCCGATGGAACGCGGCACGAAGGGAGTCAGCAGGCTGCCGTGCGTGAATTTCTGCGCCGCTTGAACTCGGAACCCGGCCCCGCGATGGAGTGGCAGGAGTTAGTCCGGGCATTTGAAACCGTCGATGCCACTCATCGTTCGGTGAAGCGCCGGCGGACCATCGATCTGCACTTCGAACCGATGTCGGAACGGGCGATCTTCAAGACGCAGATGACCGCGATCGGTTGCAGCGTGCTGGTCGCGACGTTCCTGCTGGTGCTGGTTTATCTGGCCATCGCCAGCACGGTCCCGTTGCCACCCACGGTGCTGGTGCTGCTCCGCACGCTGATCTTCGCACCGCTCGGATTGTTCCTGTTGTTGCAGACGCTGTACCCGCTGACGCGCCCGTCGGAAACGGATGCGTGACGAGTCGTAGTCCGGCCCCCCCTGGTCCGGACGAATCGCGCTGCCACCAATCATCTGCGGGAAGAGCTCATACTGCTCGCGGGCATGAATGAGATGTTTTCGTTTAACCGCGTGGGCATCGCCCCGCGCGTGAGCGGTGATTCACGCTCACAACACGCGGGGCGATGCCCACGCGGTTAAACGACTCACCTTCGGCCGCGTGAGGTATAACCCGGTCTATTCACGGCGTCGTAGCTGAGTTCGCAAGAACTCAGGTCGTGGTCCGATGATTCGCTGAATTCTTGCGAATTCAGCTACGCCCCATCTCAGATCGCCGCTCAACGCCGGTAGCCGACCGGATTGATCACTTCGACCGCCGGTTGCAGGCCCGAGCCGTAGGGACTCTCCGGCAAACCGACTGGCGTGAAGTTCTGCGGTGGCATGTGCAGCGGACCCGATGTGACGGGGGCCGGCTGCGGAATCATGATCTGTGTGCCGGGGGCCGCCGACCAACCGGCATAGTTCGGCATCGGCCGACTGGACGCGGCCGGTGTCCAGACGGGTGCGGTCCGAATCGGAGCCGCCTGCGCCGACTTCAGCATCGTCGCCTGGTCATGGTATTTGTGCCAGAACTGCTGCGAATACGGCATCCCCGGCCGTTCGCCCCATCCCGCCGCGGTCTGCGACTGTGACAGCACATCCTTGTAGTTGTACGGACGGAAGAGGTGATGTCCCCCGTAGGCGGGGAGTTCCTGGAAGTACCCGTGGACCCAGTTCTGCTGGGTGTCAAACGGATACCGCGGTTCCGAGGTGGCTTCCACGCCTGTGCGGCTGAACGCATTCGCCGGGGCGGGATAGCCCGGCGTCTCGGAGGGGCCGGTATTGCCAACCTGCATCGCCACTCCCAAGGCCAGATTCAGCAGACTACTCGGCATGTCAGTACTCCTTGCGTGTCGCAGTGTTTGTCGCGGCGGTTGAACCGCCGTTCCGGATCAGTTTTGGGGCGAGGCGAACGGGCTCGATCAGGACTTCGTCGGACTGGCGGGCGGCATTCACCGCGCCGTCCGTTTTTGTTCACCTGCACTCGTCTTCGTTTAACCCGGAGCCATCGGCGACGGGGGTGGATGCCAACGCTCAGAATCCCGTCGCCGTTGGCTCCGGGTTAAACGAAGAGTGACGTGTCTGGCATCTGAAGGTCCAGTCCGTCGTGTGACAACCATCGACGGTCGCGAAACGAATCTTCGCGAGTTCTTTCCGGTTCGATACGGTTTACCAGACCGCCGGGGACGGACCAGTTGCTGTCGTCGCGCGAACAGGTTCAGTCGCCGGGCAATTCGGCCGCGCCGTGCCATCTTTTCTCAAGCGCGAGTCCGGATGCGGGATAAGTTTGATTGTCCAAACGGGTCGCCAATTGGCGGACCTTCCGCCAGTTGATCCGTTGTCACATCCCCCGCCGGGAAGGAGCGTTCGCCCCCATGAATCTCGCCAAGTTCTTTTGGACCGCCAGTGCGGCATCGGCCATTTTTGCCGCGACAACCACCGCCTGGGCGGGTTGCAACTGCAATGTTCCCCCGTCACCTGCGGGCTATCCCATGACGGCCGGTCCGTGGAACGCCTCCGGACCGGCCATGGGATACGCCGGGTATGGCCAACCCGCGTACGGCCAAGCCGGATATGGCCAAGTCCCGCCGGGCAACGGAAACTACGACCCCTCGCTGCAACCGTACGGTGGTGTCGTGGCGACGAACGGCCCGCACTGGGCACCGGGCGGCTATGAGGCCCGCGTCGGCTCGCCCGCCTATTACCACGATCCGTCTGGGGGCCAGAACATTGTGACCGGCGACCCTTACTACGATCATTTCGGCCCCGGTTTCCAGCGTCACTCGCTGCACGGGCACTACCGGTTTCCGTACTACAACTATCGCGCGCCAGGGTACTTCCCCGGCCGGGCGGTCTACAACCGGAACACGAACTTCGCGTGGTAATCCCCGGTTGATACTTCGCGCGGCTCGAACAAACATCTCAACCATGACCGCATGGAGTAGAAATCGACATGCCTCACGGTGGCCCGGTGCTGAAGTCATCGGGCAGCACGAGCAGGCGTTTCCGACAGAAGTGGTGAGCCGGGCGGCATCAGCCCCCAGACTCTTGATGGCCGCTAGGAATCCGGGGGCTGACGAGGCCCGGCTCACCTGATTCGGACTTTTGTCGGTCACATCGAGCAGGCGATCCGTCTGCTCTTTGTTTTTCCCAGGCTGGCAATTCCACGTGTGATGACAGCAACGGTGGGATCGATTGATCCACAAGAGGCCGCTCATGCCTGAAATCCGACTTTTGCCGACAATTCCGTTGAACACGATTGTGCCAGTCATCCGATACTGACTGGGACTGCGTGCTGCCTCCGCCCACGGTGGGGGGATTGACCGTTCCTTGATGGATTGAGGACGGGCAGGCATTTGATGAGGCAAGTTCTGCCGGAACTTGCTTCTGCCGGATGCAACGGAGGATTCGCAGATCCTCAACAACGGGCTGTAGTGGAGAAAGCTTGGATGTTGAATCAACATCGATTCGCACAGGGACGTGCCATGTCACGCGGCCGACGGCTGATCGCGTCGGTGCTCGTGACATATTCGTCGGTTTGCACGCAGGCGGTGATTGCCCAGCAGGGCAACTTCTACCCGCCGCAGCCGTCGGCGTCCTCGACAGGCGCGCCGCTGCAACTGGCACCTCCCGGACCCGTGCTCCAGGTGCCGCACTTCCAGAATTTTCCCGGACAGCCCGCCAGTGAGATCAGACTGGTCCAGAACACTCCCCAGGCCGCCCGCGCCATCCACCGCCTGATTGAAAAAATGCCCGAAGCCCAAGACGACCTGGAGATCATCGAACGTCGCAGTCAATTGGTTGTCACCCGGTCCAACGTGACGCGGATGGCGATCGGCGACCAGTCGGTGATCGACATCGTGCAGTACGGCCCGAAGGAATTCTCCATCATCGGCATGGCCCGCGGTGCGACCACCCTGACGCTGTGGTTCGAGGGGGAACCGGAACCGCTGATCTATACGATCCGGACGATCCGTGATCCCAGTTTGAACAAGCAGCGCGAACTCGACTACGGGCAGCTCGAACGAAAAATCGCCGAGATGTATCCCAACAGCAAGGTCTATCTGATTCCGTTCTCGTGGAAGATCGTCGTCCGCGGCCAGGCGCGCGATCAGGAAGAGGCCTCGCACATCCTGAACATCATCCGCGGCGAAGTCATCAACCAGAACGGCGGAATGTTCGGTGCCCAAGCCATCGGCGCCAACGCGGGTGGCTATGGCGGCGGTGGTGGTGGTGACGCCGGCGGAGGCAATGGAAACTGGGGCGGAAACAACTTCTGGTCCGGCTTCATCATCAACGAACTGCGGGTTCCCGGCGAATACCAGATCAACCTGCGGGTCCGCGTGGCCGAACTGAGCCGGTCGCAACTGGACAAGGCGGGCGTCGACATCAACATCCTGTTCAACGACGCACGCAACGTCGTCCGGACCACGGTGGGTGGTGCCGCCGGCGCGCTGAGCGGTGTGTTCGAGCAGGGCGAAATCGGCATCTTCCTCGACTACTTGAGCACCAACGGCACGGCCAAGATCTTGACCGAACCGCAGATGACCGTCCTGAGCGGACGAAGCGCCCGGCTGTTGTCGGGTGGTGAATATGCGGTACCGACAATCGTCGGGGTCGGCGGAGCGTCGGGCACCACGACATCGTTCCGCGGTTTTGGAACCTCGCTGCAAGCCACGCCCACGGTGGTGGACCGCGACCTGATTCGAATTTCGATCATCGCCGAATACAGCAGTTTGAATGCGGGCAACACTTCGGGGGGAATTCCCGGCACCAACACACGCCGGATTCAAACCGAGGTGGAATTGCGCGAGGGCCAGACGCTGGCGCTGGCCGGTCTGCTTTCTCACGGAGTCCAGACCGAAATCAGTCGGATTCCCTTGCTGGGCGACATTCCCACCATCGGACCCCTGCTGTTCAGCACCAAGAAAACCGCGACGGAAGAGAACGAACTGCTGGTGCTGGTCACTCCGGAGATCGTGCGGCCGATGGACGCCCACGAAGTTCCGCCCGTGCCCGGCTACGAAGTCACCAGGCCCACGCAACATGAGTTCTGGAAGTACAACCGGACCGAAGGTTCACCGGATCTCGGCTACTATCACTTGCCGCCGCACGGCAGTGGCAGTGTCGGGACGAATGTGGATTATCAACACTTCAATCCGGGCCCGGCGGGATCGATGCAACAGCCGGTGCCGACCAACCCCAACAGCAATGCCAGGGGAATCACGCCGGGAGCGGGGCCGGGACCAACCTACGGACCACCACCCGCACCACCCGCGTATGGACCGCCACCGGGGCTGTCACCGACGCCGGCGCGACTCTCTCCGGTCCCGCAATCCTCCACAAACGGACAGCGTCCCGGCTCGCCGCGATACTCCAACCAGGTGATGCTGCCCGGCGGCAACTCGGGTGTCCGGCAAACCGGCTACGAGCAACCGCCGGCCAACCAACCTTCCGGCGGTAATCGACGACGATACTAGGACCATTCGTATCGACACAACTTTTGGGCCGCGTGCGATTCCAGGCCAGGTGCGAAGGCAAGCTGCGGTCCGGCAGATTTCCGCACGCGTCCCATTCGCTGTCTCCCTCAATTCGTTGTCGATCACTCCGTGAGGACGAAGAGGCGACAGCGAATTGAAGGAGACAGCGAATGGCAGAATCGAAGACGCACTCCAAGGGACAAGCATCGAACAGGGACTCGATCGTTGGGTTGTGTGGATGCCAATGGACTAGGCCGGGTCGGTGGAATGCGGATTGGCGGCGGGATTAACGCCCGCCCCAGGCGGGCTTCAGTAGCAGGCTCGGAATGGACGAAGCAGGATGCAGACCGGGGCGTGAAATCGGCACTCCCGGTCAGGTGTCTCGAAGAGTACCGGGGCGATCAAGGAGCCGGCGTGAATCGTCGGCATTTGTTGCCGGATCGGATTCCGGCAATCAGGGAGCGGGGGGATGATGCGCGTCACATCGAAACGGTTGGGAATGTGCGTCGTGTTGCTGGCGGCACTGTCCAGCGTCGGTTGCATGACACCCATGATGGGCTGTAACTCCGGCGGCGGCGTTGGCTGCGGCACCGGTTGCGATACCGGGTGTGACACCGGTTGCGATACCTGCGGAGCCGGTCGCGGTCGTCGCTGCGGGGGCAGGCTCCGGGGTCGCTGCGGCGGATGCGGCAGCGGCGGCTGTGGTTGGTTCGGTGGACTGCGCGGCATGTTCGCAACCCGTTCACTCGCCATCCCCGACGAGTATCCCGTTGGTGCCGTGATGCGGGCTCACTTCCATCAAATGCAAACCAACGCGGAAGCGGCGGACTTCATCCTGTACCAGAAGGACTTCGTCGGTCAAACGGCGGAACTGACACCCGACGGCAAGGACAAGATTCTGGAAATCGCCGCGCGGATGCGCAGCGTCCCATTCCCCGTGATTGTCGAACGCGGGTGGAACAACTCGGACCCGGAACTGGATTCCTTCCGCCGTGACTTCGTGGCGATGGTCCTGGCCGACAAGGGGAATCCCGACGCCAACAACCGCGTGTTTGTCTCGCCGGCCTATGGGCCGGGCAAGCAGTCCCTGGAAGCGGCCCCCGAGTACTACCAGTTCACTTATCAGGGCATGGGCAACAACGGCAACAACGGCAACAACGGTGGTGGCGGCGGCGGTGGATTCGGTGGTGGTGGTGGTGGAGGTGGTGGAGGTGGAGGTGGAGGATTCGGCCAGTAACCCAACGCCCGCCATCCCTGACACGCGATCGTCTCAATGCAGATTTCCGAAGGACTGTCTTGCTCGACAAGACAGTCCTTCGTTCTTTTCCAGCGGCCCGCCAGCCGTGGACAACGCGTGACAACTCCAACGCGGCAACGTCGAGCACGAGCAGTCCGCGGAATTCGCTGAGCTGTCATCTCAGCGTTCTCCAGCGCCTTGTTGCTTCCATCTCAGCGTCGCTGCCTGTTCGCCATCAAGATGTCCCGAGACGCCTGTTCTCAACTGAAGGGGATCTGAAAATAAACCCTCGCAGGTGTCGACTGCATGTTTGTCACGGCCTTGCGGACAAACAACTCGGCCTGCCCCAGCGCGCTGACGTTCGTGAATGTGCCGGGCAGTCGGACCTCGTTCAGGTACACCGAAAAACTCCCCAGTGTGGAATTGGCAAGCGTGTAAGTGCCTTCTGTCAGATGACTGCCGTTCGGTGCCGAGAGCAACAGCAAGAACGTCTCGTTCCGAATGCCGTTCGGCCGCTTGGCACGGTTCGGGTCGGAAACGACTTCCACCTTGTCCAGCACAAACGCGGCGCTGTTTCCCGCGACTTTGAATCTCTGGCCGATGACGGCCTTGAACGTGCTGGAAGTCGCGGTCTTCACATCGAGTGTGGTCGGTTTCGCGGCGGCTGCGATCGCCACGCTGTCGGCGGCGAACATCGCCGTTGCCGCCGTCGCTGCGATCTGTGTCACGAACTCGCGCCGCCCAATTTGGGGTGATTTCATGGTTGCCTCCAGTTTCACTCACCAATAGCTCTCACGGAACCTTGACAAGAAAACACTCGGCCGATTCTTGGCGAAGAATTCTTCCGGCGGGACCGAGGTCGCTGGGCGACGATTGCACGATTGGCTGCTGGTGACGAGCGAGCCGGCAGTGCGGCTTCCTGCCCGTCCTGCGCGCGAAACTGATTGCTGTCGCACCCTCCGCAACGTGCCGAAAATCGGACAATCCCGCCACGACCGGCGTTCGTGAATTCTGGCTGACAGTATACGGAATGCGCGCGCCAGTTCCATTTTTTGCCGACCGCACCCCGAGCGAGAACCGCACGCGGCCTTGATCGGTGTGAATGTCTCGGAAATCATGTGACGCGGTCGCGTGCAGACTTCAAAGCCCGGCGCGACATCCCGCCCGCCGCTCCTTCCCTGAGAACACCCCGCATGACATCCCGCCGCTTGACCCTGTTGGCACTGCTGCTGAACATCGCTCCAGCGACGCTGTGGGCGGATCTTCCTTCGCCGCAACTGCACCGCATCACACCGATCGGAATCAATGCCCCCGGTGAATCGGAGTTGACAATCCTCGGTGCCGATCTCGAAGGGGTCGACGCGCTGTTGTTCGATCATCCGGGGCTGAAGGCCGTGTTCGTCAAGGACAAGGTCTTCAAGGTGACCGTGCCGCCCGACATCCCCGCCGGAACGTATGACGTCCGGGCCGTCGGTCGGTTCGGAGTCACCAATCCGCGGTTGTTGTCGGTCACACACGGGTTGCAGGACGTCACCGAAGTGGAACCGAACAACGCGCCCGACAAGGCTCAACCGGTCACGGTGAACTCGGCCGTCAACGGCCAGTCCGACGGCAACAACCAGGATCTGTTTCGGCTGAC
Source organism: Planctomycetota bacterium (assembly GCA_031372385.1). GTDB lineage: Bacteria > Planctomycetota > Planctomycetia > Planctomycetales > Planctomycetaceae > Schlesneria. The sequence continues at coordinate 9,901 of JANMLE010000534.1, forward strand.
ATTGAAGCAGGGGCAGCGGGTCGTCATCGACTGCCAGTCGGCACGGCTCGACACCGAGATGGACCCCGCTCTCGTGCTGTTCGGTCCGACGGGACAGCAACTGGCGAGCAGCGGCGATTACTACGGCCGCGATCCGCTGATCGATTTCCTCGCCCCCACCGATGGGGACTATCTGGTCGAGGTCCGCGATCTGACATACCGCGGCGGCTATCCGTATCGCTTGATCGTGACGAACCAGCCGCACATCGAGACCGTCTTCCCCCGCGCCGTGCAGGCGGGGCAGACCGTCGAGTTGACGGTGCTCGGCCAGAACCTCGGAGCCGGATCGCAACCGTCCCCGTGGAAGTCGGGCGACCTGCCGTTGGACATGTTGAAGCTGCCGTTCACCGGTTCGGCGAACATCCTGCCGACTGGTGCGTATCGCTTCCGGGAGAACGCCACCCAGCATTCGGTGTTGCCCACCGCCGCGACCTGCACGCTGGTCGGTGAGCAGTTCGCCCCGCTGAACGCGAACCCGCAAATCCTCGTCGTCACCGAAACGCCGCCGCTGGTCGAGGCCGAGCCGAACGACACGCGCGAGCAGGCGCAACCGCTGACTCTGCCCGCCGTCGTCAGCGCCCGCTTCGATCGCGAACGGGACGTCGACTGGTACACCTTCGAAACCGATGACAAGGGGGGAGCTCACGGCTTCGACGTCTATTGCGAACGGATCGCCGGCCGCGCCGATCCGTATCTGGCGGTCACCGATGAGAAGGGCAACGCGGTCGGGGCACTCGACGACTTCGGGCACCGGATCTCGTCATTCGACGGGCATCTGCGCGATCCCTCCGGCTCGATCAATCTCGCGCCGAAGACGAAGTACCGCGTGATGGTCAAGGACGCCTACGGCCGCGGCGGGGTGAGATACCAGTACGTGCTGAGCATCCGCAAACCGCAGCCCGACTTTTTTGTCGGTGCGATCCAGACCAGCAACAACATGGCCGGAACGACGGTCTGGCAGGGAGGCGCTGAGCACCTGGACATCGTCGTCCACGCGAAGGATGGCTTCACCGACTCGATCGCAATCACCGCCGAGGGACTACCGCCGGGTCTGCACGCGGGACCGCTGACGATCACCAACAATCAACGTGGAACGTTGGTCCTGTGGGCCGATGACAACGCGGCCCCGTGGACCGGTCCCGTCAAACTGTTCGCCACGGCCAAGCTCGGTGACGTCACGTTGCGGCGCGAAGTCCGCGCGTATTGCCGGGTCTTCAATCTGGTCGGCAGCCGCGAAACACGCGACCACGTCTTCGCCATTCGTGAACGCTCGCCATTCAACTTGGCGATCGAACCCGACCGCATCACGATCGAGGCGGGCAAGAAGGCCGACGTCAAGCTGCGGCTGGTTCGACATTGGGGCGACTTCAAGAACGCGGTCAACTACCAGCCGCTGAACTTTCCCGGCCAGTTCCAACTCGGCAACGGCACCATCGCCGCAGACCAGACCGAGATCACCCTGTCGATCATGGTGCAGGCGGGAACCCGCCCGGCCGACTACACACTCGCAGTCCTCGGCCAGGCCCAGGTGCCCTTCAACAAGGACGCGACCAAGCCGGACAAACCGAACACACTGGTCTCCATCCCCAGCCGCCCGCTGACCATCACCGTGACCGAACCGCCGAAGAAGTGAGGGCGCGATTTCTTGACCGCCACGATCCTTCTTTCAGCGGTGACAACCGACTTCGCGTGACCCCTCAAATTGGGGCTCACCGTGGCCATCCGCTCAGTTCCCGTACTGCACCTCCAGAAAACACCCATGCAAACTCCGTCGCTGGCAGATCGATATCTTGGCTGCTTCCTGGGGCTGACCGTCGGCGATGCATTGGGAAGTCCTGTTGAGGGCATGTCCGCCGACATGATCTTCCAGTTCTTCGGCGATATTCAGAATCTCTGCACCGTGCCGTCCGATCGGCGACTGCACTACACCGACGATACGCAAATGATGATTGGCGTCGCCCAGACACTGCTGGAGCACGGTCGGATTGTCGAGGAGGATCTCGTGGAGCGATTCGTCGCCAACCTACAACCCTCGCGCGGTTATGGACCGGGAGCCATCCGTATCCTGTATGCAATGGCCGAAGGGAGGGATTGGCGACATCTGAGGACGACCATGTTCCCCGGCGGTTCCTACGGAAATGGCGGGGCGATGCGCGTGGCACCAGTGGGGCTGGTGTTCCACAACGATCTGGACCGAGTCTGGGAAGAGGCCCGATTGTCAGCTTTGCCCACGCATGTTCACCCATTGGGAATTGAGGGGGCTCAATTGCTGGCGACATCCGTCGCGTGGCTGGCACGCCACCCAATGTTTGAGCCGGAATCGCTGTATGCAGAACTGCTTCACCGGGCAACCACCGACGAGTTTCGGTGGCTGTTGTCGACCGCTGCTGAATTGACCAGGGATGATTCTGTCAGCATCCTTGGAAATGGAATCGAGGCGCAGCGATCTGTCGTGACATCGATCGCCTGTTTCGCCCTGTCCCCTACCAGTTATGCAGATGCCGTCGGCCGTGCCATCAGCCTGGGCGGCGATACAGACACCATTGCGGCCATGACCGGTGCCCTAAGCGGAACCCACCTCGGACTGGCCGGTCTGCCGATGCAACTCGTGCATCAATTGGAGAATGGAAAGCAGGGCCGCGACGAGATTGTATTGCTGGCAAATCAACTCCACGCACGGGCCATTGAGACTCATTGAACCATCCGACCCCAAACTGCGCGACGGCTCAACCGTCGAACCGACATCCGATCTGAATCCGATCTGAAAGGAGATCACCGTGCGAAATGCGTTTGTGACCCTCTGCGTGGCGTGGGTTGTTTCCGTGTCTGCGGTCCATGCTCAGGACAAGCCGGCCGACTGGTCGAAGCAGCACGTCGATGAACTGCTGACGGTCTATCAAGACTTTCATTCCCATCCCGAACTGTCGTTCTGCGAAGAGCGCACCGCGGCCAAGCTGGCGGAGGAACTCAAGTCGCTGGGAATTGAAGTCACCACGGGAGTCGGCAAGACCGGCGTGGTGGGACTGCTGAAGAACGGCGACGGACCGACCATCATGATCCGGACCGATCTGGATGCCCTGCCTGTCGTCGAAGCGACCGGGTTGCCGTTCGCCTCGAAGGTCGTCGCCAAGGATCCGAAGGGGAACGATGTCGGCGTGATGCATGCCTGCGGGCACGACATTCACATCACCTGCCTGATCGGTGTCGCCCGGTATCTGGCAAGTCACAAGGACGCCTGGCGCGGCACGGTGATGTTCGTGGGGCAACCGGCCGAAGAGGTCGGGAACGGTGCGCAGGCAATGCTGAAGGACGGCCTGTTCACGCGGTTTCCACGACCGAAGTACGCGCTCGCGCTGCATGTCGACGCCGCGCTCCCCGCCGGGCAGGTCGGCTTTCGGGCCGGGTATATCCTGGCCAACGTCGACAGCGTGGACATCGTGATGAAGGGGAAGGGGGGCCACGGCGCGTACCCGCACACCACCATCGATCCGGTCGTGCTGGCCGCCCACTTGATCGTCGATTTGCAATCACTCATCAGCCGCGAGAAGTCGCCGTTCGAACCCGCGGTCATCACGGTCGGTTCGATTCACGGCGGCACGAAGCACAACATCATCAGCGACAACTGCCGGCTGCAACTGACCGTCCGCAGCTACAGCCCCGAGGTCCGCGAACGTCTGCTGGAAGGAATCCGGCGCAAGGCGAAGGCGGCGGCACTCAGCGCGGGAGCCCCGGAACCGACCGTCGACTTCTCCGATGCCACCCCCGCCACGCGCAACGATGAGGCCCTTGTCGAACGGGTCGTCCCGGTCTTCCGGCGCGTGCTGGGCGATGACAACGTGATCCCGTCGGAACCGTCGATGGGGGGCGAAGACTTCTCCGAATACGGCCTGGCCGGAGTCCCGATCTTCATGTTCCGCCTCGGCTCGGTCAGCGCCGACCGCCTAACCGAAATGAAGAAGGGAGGCAAGACACCCCCGTCACTGCACTCCCCGTTCTACTACCCCGACGCCCGCGAATCGATCACCACCGGCGTGACCGCGATGTCCGCCGCGGTCGTCGATCTGCTGCCGGTGAAGTGATGCCAGTCCCGTGACGGTGGTTGGAGCATCGCGTTCGGCGCGGGTCTCCCGACCCCGCCGAAACGCCCGACCGCAGGTCTCCTCTTCTCTTCGTGTCTTCCTCTTTCGACCAGAAGGATACCCTTCATGGAGCGTTACCGCATTTACACCGATTGCGCGTTGTACTACGTCACATTCAGCGTGGTCGACTGGCTGCCCGTGTTCACGTCCGAAGCGGCATTCCGCATCGTGACCGACAGTTTCAACCATTGCCGCAAGACGAAGTCGCTGCGCATCAATAGCTACGTCGTCATGCCGACGCATCTGCACGCCATCGTCTTCGACGCCGAATGGCAGCCCTCGCGACTCGACCAGACGTTGACCGACTTTCGCAAGTTCACCGGCCGTCGCCTGGCCGATCATTGTGCCGCGCACCTGCCCGCGTGTTTTTCCCAGGCATTGAAAGCGGCCGCTCCGGAGGATCGCGAGCGTCGTTTCTGGCAGGCAACTCGGCATCCGGTCGCACTTGTCACTGAGGCGATGTGGAAACAGAAGTTGGACTATCTGCACGAGAATCCATGCCGAAAGGGTCTGGTTCTGCGAGCGGCCAATTGGCGATTCTCGTCCGCCAGCTACTATTCCTCCGATTGCGGCGTGTCGAATGATGTTGAGATCAGCTGATTGGTGTGGGACTGAGTTTGCTGTGCGCGAGTCGCCCGTGTTGTGCGCGGGTCTCCCGACCCCGCTGTTGTGCGCGGGTCTCCCGACCCCGCACAGG
>JANMLE010000554.1:0-5417 GCA_031372385.1 Planctomycetota bacterium
GATCCGCCATTGTCTTTGGGCTGTCCTCCATTCGTGCTGGTTGGTGTCACGGCTTCAGCCGGGGAACTCCATCGGCTGAAGCCGGGATTCCAACTCAGCGCAGTCATAGACACGTTGGCGAAGAACCTGCTTCTTAGCGAACACCTGCGCGAAGCCCCCCGCCAGCCTGGATCATTCATGACTTGAACCACGAAATACTCGAAAGACACGAAAGTCAGACGGTTGAGTCGAATGTCATCAGAAACACTGTGTCGTTTCACGCACGCACTGGCATGTCACGCAAACTGACTCACTGTTTTCCTTTCGTGTGTTTAGTGTATTTCGTGGTGAATAATCCGGGCCCGCATAAACCAGCCGCCGTAGTAGCGGTCGGACAACACCAGATCGCCGCGACGCAGCTTCTCGAACAGCGTGCGGAACAGCGCGGTCTCGCCGGTCTCCTTGCCGGCAGACGGCCCCATCGCCAGGCCCAGGACCATCCCCGTGACCAGCGAGGTCAGCGCGACCGCCCGCAGGATCGGAAAGCCCAGCCCCGCGGCCTGACTGGAGGGCTGGGGATACTCCGCTTGGTTCTCTTCCGTGTCAGGCATCGAGAACGTCGTGCCGTCAATGACCAGCGCGCGGAACCCGTGCCACCGCCACTCGTCGGGAACGGCCGCCTCACACTGTTCCGCCACCCTTTCGGCCAACCGCCGGACCACCTTCTCCGGCACCTTCGCCCAGGCGCGGCTGTACGCCCCCGTGTTGGTCGAAGAGACCTCGCGCCCGAGCAGCGCATAGTACACGGCCGCGCGCTGCACGGCCGCGACACAGGGGCGCTGCAAATCCGTGAACAACGCTTGGGACAGCATCGCCCACAACGTCACACCCATCGAGTAGACGATCCCATCGTCGCCGGTCTCGCCCGCGCCGTCATCATTCGCGCCGCCAGCGGACTCGCCGAACGAGACCCCCTCCGCGTCGAAGGCCCGCCGCATCTGCCCGATGGTCAGCGCCTCTTGGAAGGGCAGGTCGTCGCCCTGCAACAGCGACTGCCTGACGAGTTCAAATGAGCTATCCGCGCCGCGGCCCTTCGGTATGAAAGACATGAGACCCTCCCTGGTCCAGCTTGCCAGCCACGTCCAAGAAGGGTCTCATCGAAGGCGAAAGATAGACCAAGCCGGTCTCATCACCCAGCCCACAATCTCACCCCGCCATCGAATTGTTGACGGTCATCCCACGGTGGCACATGCCCTCGCGCGTGCGTCCCCCGCTGCGCGCCGACCACGAGAAAAATCCGCCCGGCAGCGCCATTCACTCTCGACCCCTTCTCGGATAGCCTCTGAGTTCTTGCGAACTCAGCTACGGGCCATGAATAATCCGGGCTAGCGGACCGCCACGATCGGCTCCATAGGAATCGTGTGCAGCTTGATCGGTGGGGGCGATGAATTCAGGCTTGGTGCCAGCCCCGCCTCGCTGAGGAGCGATGCCAGCGAACCATCGATAAACGAGCGGTGCCAAAGCTGAGTCGACACCACGCCGACCAGGCACATCTCGATGGATGTTCGCAGCAGCGAACCGCGCCGCAGCTTGCGGACATCCGTCCGCCGAAATCCCAGTCAGCGGCTGGCAACCATATCGCGCGTCTCTTCCCAGTCTTCCATGGTCATCACGACCTCGCGCGCCTGGCTGCCGTTGTAGGTGCCGACGATGCCGTCCTCGGCCATCCAGTCAATCAGGCGTGCGCCGCGTCCGTAGCCGACTCCCAAGGCGCGCTGCAACAACGAGACGCTGCCGCGACCCTCGCGGATCACGATCTCCACTGCCTGATCGTAGAGGTCGTCACGTTCGCGCTGCTCCCCGGAACCCTTGCCCTTGGCCGAGCCCGATGACACGTTGAGCTGCATCAGTTCGGTGTCGTACTCCGGTTGCTGATCGGCGAAGAATTCGATCACCCGGTTCACTTCGTCGTCGCTGACATAGGTGCCCTGCGCACGACGCAGCGTGCTGGTCCCCGGTGCCATGTACAGCAGGTCGCCGTTGCCCAGCAGCTTGTCCGCGCCCATTTCGTCGAGCACCACGCGGCTGTCCATGCGGCTGGCCACCTGGAACGAAATGCGCGCCGGCAGGTTCGACTTGATCAGCCCCGTGATCACATCGACGGTCGGCTTCTGCGTCGCCAACACCAGGTGAATCCCGACCGCGCGCGACTTCTGCGCCAACCGGATGATGTGCGCTTCGACGTCCTTGCCCGACGTCATCATCATGTCGGCCATTTCGTCGGCGATGATCACGATGTAGGGCATCGTTTCGGGGATCAGGTCGGCCTCTTCCGAATCCGGATCGATGTCCAGTTTGCGCAGCACCTTCGCCTTGCCGAGTTGGTTGTAGCTGTCGAGGTGCCGCACTCCGACGCGCGCCAGCAGGTCGTAACGCTCCTCCATCTTGTCCACGGCCCACCCCAGCACCGCCTCGGCCTTTTTCATGTCCGTGATCACCGGATGCATCAGGTGCGGGATGCGGCTGTAGGGGGACAGCTCGACCATCTTCGGATCGATCATCAGCATCTTGACCTGCTCGGGGGTGCGGCTGAGCAGCATCGACAGGATCAGCGTGTTCAGACAGACGCTCTTGCCAGTCCCGGTCCGTCCGGCGATCAGCAGGTGCGGCATCTTGCACAGGTCGACGACCACCGGCTTCCCGCTGACATCCTTGCCCAGAAACAGGGGAATTCCCTTGGAGTCGAAATCTTGCTGACAGGTCTGCAGCAACTCCTTCAATCGGACCATCACGCGGACATCGTTGGGGACTTCGACCCCCACTGTGTTCTTGCCCGGAATCGGTGCCACCACCCGGACCGACGCCACGCGCAGCGCGATCGCCAGGTCATCGGCCAGCGCCGTAATCTTCGAGAGCCGCAATCCCTTTTCCAATTCCAGTTCGAATTGGGTGATCACCGGTCCCGTATCGATCTCGACGACCTTCACGTTCAGGCCGAAGTCTTCGAAGGCGCGTTCGAGCGTCGCGGCGGCGACCTGCGCCTTGGCGGCCAGCACGTCATAGGGAAACGCCTCGGCATCTTCGAGCAGCGTACAGTCGGGAAGCTGGAACGGCGGTCGGTCGGCGGCCGGTGTGGAAGCGACTTCCGTTGCGGCCACGGATTTCATTCCCATCGGCGGGTTGACGCGGATCGGCGCCCGATTGGACGCCAGCGTGAAGGTCGTGCAATCGTCCATCGGTGCGATTGCGGCCGGTTTCACAAACAGATCCGTCGACGGCGCGACGGGCACAAACTTGGCCTCGGGCACAGACGGCAGCGGAATGTCGACCAGCGACGAATACCATTCGTTGGACGGAACAGGAGCGGTTGAAACCAGCCGGGAAACGCCAACAACCGGCTCGAAGGCCGGTTCATCGGACGATGATTCGCGGGTCTCGACCTGTGATACCGGAATCCCCTTCGGGCGGCGACCGAACGCCAGCCGGCTCCAGATGGTGACCGGCAGCAATGTGAGGCTGAGTGCCGTGCGCGCCAGATGCTGTTCGCCCGTCAGCAGCAATCCCGCCACGAACATCGACGTCAGTAGCAGCAGGCTGCCGACTCGCGAAACGTGGCCATCCAGCAGGATCGAACCCCACGCCCCCACATACCCGCCGCTCCCCGCCAGTGATCCCTTCACGGTCACCGGCAGACACCACTGCGCGGCGACGCAGATCGAAGTCAGCATGATGAGCGCGCCGAGCAACTTCATCAGCGGATCGCCGGCCGAATCGCGAGCGAAGAGTCGAATGTCGGCGACAACCAGCGCCGCGAGCAGAAAGTACGCACCTACTCCGAACGACATGAGCAGCGACTGAGCCACCGTCGCGCCGTGGAGACCACCCAGGTTCTGTGGTGCTGTCCGCGCGGGATAGACCCCCATCGCCGGAGGATCGGCCGCGTCGAAGCTGACCAGGCTCAAACCGACGAACACCGCCACCGCGAGAATCGCGAGCGCGAGCACATCGGTCTTGAGGCGGGCGTGGTCGAACATGACCCTCTCTCGGCGCGCAACGCGAATGGCTCGAACAGGGAGTCCCGTTTCGATCCTCCGCGCAGGGAGACAAACCGGAGAACGTGCAGAGTTTCCCAGTCAGACCACGATGGCCCGTCTGGACACGGGGGAAACCTAGCACCGGTTTTGCCGGGAGGTTGAAGAAAGTCACCACGGAACGTGGCGAATCGGCAACGTGGTGGTGCGGTTGTGCCGGCGAAACGGATTGGACGGAAGGCGGGGCGGCGAATCGCAGCGAATGGCCGACTGAATCAGAGCACTCGGCGAATCCGCAGCGATCTCTCACGACGCCGGGCCGACCTGCAATCGCAGGCACAACCGCCGCGTCCGTTGCACCCTGGCAGTACCGCCGGCCCCACAGGCCACCGGCGCTGCCAGCGGAGTCACCCGAAATGTCGATGCAAACCGGCTCGCAAGCGAACGGGCTTTGCCGCTCGCACCGGATTGCAACTGAGCCCCTGCTTCACAACGATGCCGGAGTGACTTGCATCTTGCGATCGGGAATCAGAAGTCGCCGACGACTTCCCCTTTGGCGCGCGTCGCGAGACTGATCATCGTCTCGGCGTCCGTGTTGTGGCTCATGAACCGCACCCTCCCATCGAGCATCAGGAAGTGGGCTCCTCCAGTGTGCTTGCTCCAGAAGTGGTACAGGTAGTTGGGGTCGCTGTCGTTTCTGAATCCGTATTCGAATCCGATGTAGGCATCCAGCGCCGACGACCCGCACTGGCCCCATCCCCAGTACAAATCCACCGGAATGCCACGTTCGCCGATGCCCAGCGTGTTGGATGTTCCATCGGAGATGTCCGCCATCCGCACCTTGGAAATGTAAGCAAACAATCCTTCGCTGGTCGTGGCGAGATTCGAACCGAACACGCCCCTGTAATCCGTCGGCATGTGCCCCGCTCCTGAAAAGTTCGGGTAAAGCTTTCCGGAATTCGGATCGGTCGGACAGACGTAAACCGGGATCAGGGCTTCCGTGGGCTTCGGTGCTGGAATCGCCGCAGCGGACGTGAAGCAAACCTTGGGACTGTTGAAGTCGATTCGGTTGTAGACATTTGTCTGGTCGAGGTACGGCAGCAAGGAGGCCCGCCACAACCATTGCGTCGCGGTCGCCCCCATAGGAAACGTGTTGACGGTGTCGTGGACACGACCATTTGAGGTTTGCCTCGTCCACCACATATTTTCCACTTTGTTGTCCACGAATCGCGCACGGTCATTTAGCCCAGGAAAAGAACCACAACATCGCTGAGTGGGTTCACCACGGCGATTTACGACAACGTCACAGTTCACACGGGCGGATTGGGAAAATGTCGGTGTTTTGAGAGGAGCGGAGTTGGTGTAGTGGAAGATCCGTGAATCACTGTGAAAAGCGTTTGGAACAAC
>JANMLE010001845.1:0-5088 GCA_031372385.1 Planctomycetota bacterium
TCACGAGCCGCACGCCCGCCTCCACCAGCCGCCGCGCCAGCAGCAGATTCTGCCCCAGTGGATGCCGACCGTATCGATCGCGAACCGGCGGAGCCTCCTGCTCGATGTCGAATGCCTTGCGGGCCTGGGAACCGGCCAGCAGGTCAAAGGCCCGGCCACGGAACTTGGAATGCGATTCGGGAAGCGATGCGGTCGCTGGCGATTCGACCCGTTCCAGCAACCGGCGGCGCGCGTCGAGCCGATGCAGCGAGACACCCTCTGCCGTATCAAACGCCTTCACACGGAAGTCGGGGTTCGCGGGATGATCGTCATGGCTGACACCGATCAGCAGTGGACTGTGGGCCATTCCCAGAAACCCGCCGGTCAGATACGCGGGATCGGGCGGAGCCGCTCCGCCGCCGAACTTTTGCAGCCAGACATGCGACGGCACGCTGGCCGTCGACGGACGCAGTTTCGAAACGACCGCTCCGAACGACGGTGCATCGGCCGCCGGCAGCGACTGCCCCGCGAGCAACATCTTGTTCGCGATGTCATGGACCGGCACGTTGTGACTCATCGAACGGATCACGGCATAACGATCCGCCAGCGTCGCCAGCCGGGGCATCAACTCGCCGACTTGAAACCCGGGAACGGCGGTGGGAATCGGTTGATACGGACCGCGCACTTCAGCGGCGGAGTGGGGCTTGGGATCCCACGAATCGAGCTGGCTGAGACCACCATACTGAAAGATGAAGATGCACGACTTCGGAATGGCCGCCGGATTCGATGCCAGCGGTTGAGCGGACAGCAGCCGCGGCAATCCCAGCCCCAACAGGGGAATGGCACCCGCCTGCAGCACCCGTCGACGTGAGATTCGCCCGCCATTCATTTCTGTTGCCCCGGTTGATCCGACCGCACGATCAAGGAGAGTGGAAGTGGAGGCATCATACCGGCGATCTCACAGGAATCGATCCTGTGCTGCGCATCTTTTACTCCCGAGAGTTCGACAGGACTTCATCGGTGTTCATCTTTCTGCCTCTCTCTTTCTGCCTCGCTGTTTTGCCGGTAAAGGAAGAGGGAGACAGAAAGAGAGAGGCAGAAAGATCACGGAGTCGCGTCGGCCACTTTCGGACGTAAGGAACGCACAGTTCCTTCGAAGTGTCACGGCTATACCTCACGCGGCCTGACCTGAGACGTTTAACCGCTACGCCATCGGCGTGCGCGCATGCGGGAGCAACTCGTGATTCGCGCGCACGCCGATGGCGTAGCGGTTAAACGAGAACGTCTCACTTTGGGCCGCGTGAGGAATAATCGCCACAGTGATTGTTCGGCGTCAGATCTGATTCAGTTTCGATTGCGCAGCGGCGTGAACCGGCGCAGGTCGAAGGGGTCGAGTGGAGTGAACCGGGCCGGTTTGACGCTGGAGTCCGCGGGGCGCCGGCCTTCGGCGATTTCGTTCGGCAGAACCAACGAAGTGATTTGCAGATCATCCAGCAGGACTTCACCCAGTCCGTGCATTTCCGCGGTGATTGTCACGGTCCGGCTTTCGGGGACGACGCGCCAGAGTTCGAAGCGTTGCCAGTCGGGGGCGTTGACGATGCGCAGCGCACCCGATTTGCCGAGCAGGCTGTCGTAGATCATCGCGCCGTCCGAACTGCGCACGATCGGATGCGGCGTCTTGACCCATCCCGTGATCTTGACAAGTTGACCTGCGTGAACGGTCACGGCGGGTGACGTCACCGATACCGGTGGCGAGTGGAACTGAAACGTTGCCGGTTCCTTGACCGTCGGTTCGACCGCCAGGCGCAGCGAGTATTTCCCCTGCTTGGCGGACAAGTGCAGTTCCGCCGAGGATTGAACTTCCGGAATGGTCCGCTGTTCGTGTCGCCAACCGGCGGCGATCAAGGTGTCGAGATCTTCAAACTCGCCGGACGGCAGCTTGTTCGGATCGCTGGATTTCCCGAGTTGTTCCAGACCTCGCATCAATCGCCAGTGCGCCGGCAGTGTTTGAAAACAGAGGGCGTACGGACTGGCCAGCGGAGACGGTAGCTTCGCCACCGCGCGGTCCCAGTGAGCCCGTTGCAGGATGCGGGTCAATTGCATCGCCACATCGGCGTACTGCCGTGCGGTGTGATAGTCCTGCTGCTTGAGCCGTGCATCGGCCATGTCGTATTGCAGTTTCGCCTGGCCGAGCAGTTGCCGCGCGTCCGGCTGCCCGACCCCCAACTGTTGCAACTGCTGGTCGACGCTGCGAACTCGTTCCAGCTTGAGGCGGCACAGTTCCACAGTCACCGCGGCACTCCGTTCTTGGATGGCCGCGATGCGCTGGTTGATCTGTTCGACAATCGACGGGTCCGAAGTGACCAGGATCGCCGCTGTCTGGTCGAACTTCGGAAGAAGGATGCGGATCCCGCCGGCGACGGTTTCGCGCGTCAGGTTTTGCACCCGCCCCGTGGTCGTGATTTGCCAGGCGGTCGCTGTTTCTCCGCCGCCGGGGACGATGATCGTGGCCGTGTGTGCGGCCAATTGTGCGGGGACAAACTGCGAATGTTCTTCGAGCCACATCGGCAGCAGCAGGGCACCGAACTCGGTCCGAATCAGTGCGGCCGACAGTTCTCGTTCGCGACGCCGCTCCGTTTCGGGCGACGGCTTCGCGGGCTTGGATTGTACTCGTCCCCCCGATGGTGACTCGGTGTGACGCGCGTCCACGGTGAAGGGAATCAACTGGACGCCGGAGCCCGTGGCGAGCCAGGGCTCAAACAGCGCGAGTTCCAGGTTGAGCTGTGTCATCATCAACTGTCGCTCACGCGCGCCGGGGGCGTCGCCATCGAGTGGCGTTGTCGTCCAGTATCCGATCCCGCGGCATCCCGCCGCCAACGCCGCATAGACCTGCAGTCGAAGCTGCTCGGGTTCCAGAACCGGCGTCTCGTCCGAGATCTGTTTGAGATCCATCAGTTCCGCGGCGGGCTCCGTCTGAATCCACGAGAAACAAAAAGTGCCGGGCCAGGCCCGGTCGCGGCGGCGAAGGATCTCGTCGCGATAGTCCGCCAGCGTCATGCCACTGTTCAGCACATGCCGGCTGAGTCCCACCAGATCCAAATGCCGCGAGGCAATCCGTTCGTCGTCGGCGACATCCGCAGCGAGCGGCCGCTTGAACGCGCGATCGGCATCGCGGACTTGATTGGTCCAACTGGGCAATCGCGGACGACTCTCGGCAGTGAGTCTCGCCCCCAACATCCAGAACAGAACTGAAGAACTGGACGGTGCGAAGGGGAGCAGACTGGCATCGTCCGAATCCAGCGGCTCTCCGTCGGCCCCCTTGGCAAACGGAGGCGTGGACGTCAGCCAGACTCCCCGATCGCGGAACTGGCCGGTGTTGGTGATCGACTCGACGTCCGCCACCCAGGCCGCGTTGAATCCCGCATCGGCCAGAACATCGGGGCGTTCCTGTCTGTGCGGGATGATCCGGGGCAAGAACGGCTTTCCTTCGACACGCAGCTTGTGCAGACGAAATTCGACGGGGACCGCACTCGTTCCCGTCGGTGCGACCGACGTTCCGGCCGGGGTCAGATGGGGATCTGTTCCGCGTTCGCCGGCTTGACCGTTCACCGTCTTGCCAGTTTCAAACTCCACCGGAACAACCGGTCCCAACACCAAATCATCGAGCAGCATTTCGGTGGCTCCGGTTCCCAACTGGCAACCGATGATGATCCGATCGACGTACATCGCAGCGGGGTCGAGCGTCACCTTCTTGCGAGCCCGCAGCAGCCGGAGTTGGTCACTGATCGCCTTGTCCGTCGTATGGCATTGCAGTTGTTGCCACTTCTCGGCTTCCTCGTACTTGTCTCCCATGACGATCATCGTGAGGGCCGCGCCGGTATCCGGATCCTTGCTGCCGTGAAACGCGATTCTGATGGCCAGAGTGGCTCCCGGCCGATCCGCTCGATACCAAAGGGAAGCGGTCACTTCATCCAAGACTTGGACCGCCGGGACATCGTGTTCCACCCGCAGCGGCGTGTTGTCCACAGCCGCTTGGACACGGACGAATTCGGCCTGACCCCGGCGTGCGCCTTCGCGCCGACGCTCTTGAGTCTCCAGCCGCGCCTCACGCTGGCGACAGCGAACCTGCCAACTGATCTCGGGGCCATCGAAATCAAGTTCAAACTGTCGGGCGGACGCGGCATCGGGAACCGTCAGAAGCGCGACGCCGCAGAGCCCGAGCAGGCCAACCAGTCGATCAATCCGCCACCGTGCGGTTCTCAAAGCACGCATCTTGCGCCTTCGCACTCCATTCGATGTGACCGCTACATCACGAACCTAAGGAGATGAAAAATCACGAATTCACTTCTGTGAGGAAAGTTCGACTGGAGGCGCGACTGCCGACGTGTTGCCAAAAGACAACGGGGTCGGGAGAACAGTCTCTCACGCTAACTCCCGGAATCTACTGGACTTCGCGAATCAGGGCTAGACGAACTGACCAATCACCGCCGGGCGCTTCCAAACGATCCCGGCGGCACTTTCTGGCGGAACTCGTTGCCGGGGCAGACGTTCAGTTTGACCATTGCGTTCCGTTATCGCTAATGGCCAGAATCATCAACCGTTCAAGGTCCATTAGGAGAATGACACGTGATTCGAAATGCTCGGTTTCCAGACAGTGACGAAGAAGAGATTCCACGAGAACTCGCGGAACTCGGCAAACGCATTGAAGTGTTGTCGGCTCCGGTCCGCGACGAACTGGTGCAGGCTCACCAGCGCGTCGTCGATTCGGTTCGCCGTCGCCGCCGCATCCTGTCGTTGGTGCAGGAAGCGCTGTCCCAACTTCGACTCGACATCAAGTACTTGATGTTCGACCTCGAAGTCACGCGGCAGGAGCGCGACGAACTCAAGCAGCAGCTTGAGGACCGGTGACAGCCCGCGTGGTCTTCCATCGCTGCCGCGACGGCATCGCATCGCTCGGTCTTGTGCCGAGTCGGCGGTGACGCTTGCCGTTGTCCCTCCGCCACAGGCGTGAGGTTCATCTGCCGCTGTCGCGAGGGGGTCGGGAGTCTTTTTCATGCCGCACTGCCGAGAATTGAGCCATTCAAAGCGACGTCGTGCGGCATGAAAAAG
>JANMLE010001846.1:0-1173 GCA_031372385.1 Planctomycetota bacterium
CTTTTTCATGCCGCACGACGTCGCTGAAAATGGCCACAATCACGGCAATGCGGCATGAAAAAGACTCCCGACCCCCTCGCGACGGCGGCTTTTCGGATAGCCTCTGAGTTTCACTCACTTCGTGGTTCCAACTTCCCGTGATTCCAACTTCCCGGTGACGCATGCGAGTTCTTTCCGGTATCCAACCGACAGGCCGGTTCCATTGGGGCAACTACTTTGGAGCCATCCAGCAGTACATCGCCCTGCAAACCAATGAGCAGGCGTTTTACTTCATCGCCGACCTGCACGCGCTCACCAGCGTGAGGGACCGCCAGGCGCTGGAACAGAACACCTGGGACGCCGCGATTGACCTGTTGGCTCTGGGCTTGAATCCCGATCACGCGACGTTGTTTCGTCAGTCGGACATTCCCGAAGTGACGGAACTGATGTGGCTGCTGATGACCGTCACGCAGTTCAGCCTGTTGGAAAAATGCCACTCGTACAAGGACAAGGTGGCGAAGGGGATTTCTCCAGATGCCGGACTGTTCACGTATCCCGTCCTGATGGCCGCCGACATCCTGCTGTATGACAGCGACGTGGTCCCGGTCGGTGCCGATCAGATCCAACATTTGGAAGTGACCCGCGACATTGCCCAGCGGTTCAACTCCACGTACGGCGGCGAATTCCTGCATCTGCCCAACGCCCGTGTGCTCGAAGAGGTTGCGAAGGTTCCCGGCACCGACGGTGAAAAGATGTCCAAGAGCTACGGGAACACGATCGAGATCTTCGAAGCCGACAAGCCGCTGCGCAAGAAGATCATGTCGATCAAGACCGACTCGACCCCGATGGAAGCTCCGAAGAACCCGGACGCCTGTTCCGTCTTTATGCTCTACAAGCTGTTCGCCACGCCCGAGCAACAGTCGGCTCTCGCTGAACGCTACCGCGCCGGCGGCATGGGTTACGGCGAAGCCAAGCAGGCGGTCTACGATTCCGCCATGAACTACTTCGCCGCGGCGCGGGCCAAACGAGTCGAACTGGCTGCCAACCCCGGCTACGTGGAAGACGTCCTGCAGGCCGGAGCACGACGGGCCCGCGCGAAGGGACAGGAAGTTCTGCAACGTGTCCGCGATGCGTGCGGAGTGGGACGACATCGGGCGTGACGTTGTCCGGTCGCTCCGCCGACCGGACGTGCCC
>JANMLE010000599.1:0-3287 GCA_031372385.1 Planctomycetota bacterium
GGGACTTGCAGACCCCGGTTCGCGCGGCAGTGGGCGATGGAATTCGACTTGCCCGACCCCGTCCACTTCACGCTGACTTGCGTCTGCTTGGGTTCGCGCGTGTCGAGGAACGAGCAGCCGGTCAGCATCGTTTCCGAGCAGTCCTCCGCGTACAGTCCGAATGGCGAGCCTTCCAGCACCTGCACGCCCGTCAGGGTCATCTGGCGGCAGCGGACCAGTTCGATGAGGCCCTGGCGCTGGATCGGGACGGCGTCCGCGACCGTGTGTTCGCCGGCTTGAGCGTCCTGGATTTGCAGGCCGGTCAGTGTGCAGTTCTTGCAGTCGACCAGCCGGATGCCGGTGCAGAGTTCCTTGTCCTTGTAGTCGGGGTTGTGACCGAAACAGTTCGCCCCGATCACCAGGTTTTGGCAATCCTCGGCCAGCAGGTTGCGGTGGTGGCCGCTGTAGATGTAGTTCCCCTCGATCGTGATGCCGCGCGCCAGCGTCAGATGGACGTTGGTCGCCTGGCTGCCGATCAGGTTGCCGCTGATGGTCCACATCCCGGTGTGTTGACTGTGCTCGGACGCTCCGCCGATGAAGCGGATGTTCGCCCCGTTGGGACTGTGCGTCGCCTGAATCGTGTTGCTGGCAATTGTCCCTTCGCGGACGGTGCCTCCCTTCGAACAGTCGATGTAGATCTCGGCAGTCGGGACATCGGCCGCCTCGGGCATGTTGAAGGCGCGGTAGTTGTTGTACTCGATGTCGTTGCCGGTGATTTGCAGGTTGCGGACTTCGCTCCCTTCGATGCGGATGCCGCCGAGACGGTTGTAGCTGATGTGGTTGCCGATGATGTTCGTCTGATGCAGGTTGACCTTGTCCAGCCAGATGCCGATCCCCGTGTTGTGATAGATGTGGCAGTGGCTGATCAGCACGTTGCGGCAGCGCTGGGTGATGTGGACGCCGTGTCGCACTTTGCGAATCAGGACTCCCGTCAGGGTCGGTTGCATGATGCCGTTGAACCGCAGACCGTCCGCCTCGGAATGCCTGCCCTCGATCTCAATCTGGCTGATCGTCGGCATGCGTTCGAGTTGCCAGACATCGGGTTTGAAGCTGGTCGGATCGGCGGAGCCACCGTGATGTCCAAGGAACTCAAACACCGGCCCCGGCCCGTGCATGACCAACTTGGCGGTGCCGCCGGAACCGTGGATCGCCAGTCGTCCCGTGGTAACCATGTCGAACGAAATCGTCCGCGTGACGCGATACTCGCCGCGGGGGAATTCGAGCAGGCCATCACCACCCTCCTTCAGCGCGTGCTCGATCGCAGCCGTGTCATCGTTCAATCCGTTGCCCATCGCTCCGAAATCACGCACGTTGGTCATCGGTTCAATCTCCGGTGGTAGGCGGTCGATCACAGACAAAGCATTCGAGACTCGCAGAGGATGCCGAGGAGGCCGCGCTTGGTCAAACGAATCGACAACCGCCGAACACGAAGGGAGTGGCAAGATTTCCTGGCGGGATCAGCCGGCACGCGCTGGCGTCCGGTTCTCGCTTGGATCGCACGTTCAAACCGGGGCTAGTGGTCGGACAACTTTGCATTGCCGGGTTGCCTCGAACTCGTCCTCGTCCTCGTACTCTTCGACATGCCGACATTGACGTTCATTTGTCGTCGAGTACGAGGACGAGGGAGGGGGCGATGCAACCCCGCAATCTGAAGTTGGTGCATCACTAGCGCCCTGCGGCTCATTGAGTTGCCAGAGAGGTTGGCCACACTCAAACAGACGCATTTCCACTCGGGTCCGCCTGTGCTACCATCCCGCCGCAACACAGGCGTTGAGACACGGAAGGCAGAGACGAACGTGGCGAATGGCGAGGGGCCGACCCAGGCGACGGGACCAGCAACACAGCACGGGGCGGCAGTCACCGCGCCTTCGGACAAATCCCCCGTCCTGAAACGCGACCTGAGACTGAACATCGCCGACGGTGCCACGTACGGAGCGATGGTCGGCGGCGGCGAGACTTATCTTCAGGCGTTCGTGCTGGCGATCGGTTTGGGCGAAGTCTTCGTCGGTCTGGTGGCCAGCCTGCCGGTCCTGATCGGCAGCCTGCTGCAACTGGTCTCACCCACCGCCGTGCGGTATCTGCGATCGCACAAACGTTGGGTGGTTCTCTGTTCTGGTCTGCAAGCGCTGTGCTTTGTCCCGCTGGTCATGGCGGCGATGAACGGTCAGATGTCCCACGCGGCGGTGCTGATTGTCGCCTCGATCTATTGGGCCGCCAGCTTGGGGACCGGTCCCGCCTGGAACACGTGGCAGGGGACCATCATCCCGCGCGAGATTCGCGCGAAGTTCTTCGCCAAGCGGTCCCGCGTCAGTCAGGGGGCGACGCTGGTCGGCTTCCTCGGTGGCGGATTCGCACTGCAATACGGCAAAGCCTCGAACGATCCTGCGCAGGTTCTCGCTGTCTATTGCTGGTTGTTCGGCATCGCGTGTCTGTGCCGCATCCTGTCCACCGCGTGTCTTTCGCTTCAGAGCGAGCCGACACCGATTCCAACCAACATGCGGTTTCTGACATTGTCCGAGCAGTGGCGCAAGTTTTCGCGCGGCGCTTCGGGACGATTACTGGTGTCGGCCGTCGGGATGCAAGTCGGCGTTTACGTGGCGGGCCCCTTCTTCGTGCCGTACATGCTGGGTGTGAAGGAACTGGACATGGAGTACAGGGACTTCGCCATCCTGCTGGGCGTTTCCTACGTCGCGAAAGTGCTGTGCATGCCCGCGTGGGGACGGCTGGCTCATCGGATGGGCGCGCACCGGTTGATCTGGATCGGTGCCTTGGGAGTCGCGCCGCTCGCCGGTGGCTGGGTCATCAGCAAGAACTACTACTGGCTGCTGAGTCTGCAAGTCCTGGCCGGGGCGGCTTGGGGGGCTTACGAACTGGCGTTGGTGCTGCTCTTTTTCGAGACGATTGATGAATCCGAGCGCACCAGTTTGCTGACGCTCTACAACGTGGCGAACTCCGTGGCGCTGGCGATCGGCTCGCTGATCGGTGCCGCGATTCTGAAGGGGGTCGGGGTGTCGATGATGGGATACCAGTGCGTCTTCGCCATGTCGACGATCCTCCGCACTCTGGCGCTGCTGCTGCTCCGGCGAGTCCCCGCGACCGCCGTGCTCCCGGACGGCGTCCCCGAGCAGACTCTCAGCGTGCGCGCCGCCGGCGAATCGCTGGATTGACGAAGCGAAGGGGTGGGGGGGGGGTTTTAATTACCCCGCCCAGGGAGAAAACAAACGAATATGTGGGAAGTGGGGGGGGAA
>JANMLE010000633.1:0-2482 GCA_031372385.1 Planctomycetota bacterium
CCAAAACTCCACCGATTGACCATTCCACGCCCTCCTGCGCACCGACAACACCCCGTGCAAAAGCTGCCATGCACCCACTACGGTCGCTCGACCGAACTTCGTGTAGTCGGCTGCGGCGGGTTCTGCTACAAGCCGCCCCGCGTGGTTCGGCCGGGTTTGGCCCACGCCGCTGTCGCCGACGTGATGCGGCGCGGCGGTTCCGTCTCGGTGTTTCTGTCACGGATGACTGACATGCGGTGGATTCGGCAGACCCCGTTCCTGGCCGTCCTGATCTTTGGCATTGGCGCGGGCTCGGGATTCGCGTGGAAAACAGGCTGGATTCCGGTTGAACTCGGCACCGCCAACACCGGAACACTGGGCGACGCCGGTTCGCTGGAGGATGCCGATGCGGACGCGACGACATCGGCAACGGCCGAGGCGACGCAGCCACCTGCGGAACTCCCTCCGGATGATCCACGATTCTTCGCGGCGCAATCCGAACCAGCCGCGCCAGAGATTGCCGTTGCGGTACACGAGACTGAGCCACTCGATCGGCCTCATCGATCGGTGCGGACTGCGACGACATCGAACATCCGTTCCGCCCTTCGCCCGCAACGAGTCGCCCCGGCGGCCCACTCCGCGGACGAACCCGAATGGGCCGCCGAGCCGACCGGTCAGCCGACCGCCAACCAAGCGGGCACGGTTCAGGCGGGCGGTCTTCGCGCTGACCCCATTCCGCCGAGAACCATCATTCCGCCGAGAACCATCGACACGGCACGTCGGCCAACCCAGCCGATTCGGTTGGTCGCCAACCAAGAGCCAACCGCGCGCGGAATCGGTGAACCGGCGACCGAACCGCCAGCGGAACCGCGAGCGGAACCAACGCGGTCGACGTCGCGACCAACGTCACCGCCAACGTCCTCGCTGGCCGAGGATCTGACGGCCGTCGATGAACAGATCGCCAACGAAGAGATCCTGCCGGCGCATCGTGTCCTCTCCAAGTTGTATTGGAATCACAAGGAAGCCCGCGGCGAGTTGCTGCCACGGTTGGAACAGACCGCCCGCGCGATCTTCTTCGAGCCGCGACCGCACTTCGTCGACCCGTATGTGGTGCAGGCCAACGATCAGTTGCGGGTGATTGCCGGCAAGCACCAGTTGTCGTGGGAGTACCTCGCGACGCTCAATCGGACCGATCCGCGCCGGATTCAGTTGGGACAGAAACTGAAGATCCTGAAGGGCCCGTTTGCGGCGGTGATCGACCTCGGCGACTACGCGCTGACGATTCACCTGCAGGGCTATTTCGTCAAGCGGTATCCGGTCGGGATTGGCAAGGACGGAGCGTCTCCGGTGGGCAAATTCACCGTGCTGAACAAGATCGAAAACCCGCAGTACACCAGCCCCGACGGGAAAGTGGTTTCCGCCGATGATCCCGCGAATCCCCTGGGCGAGCGCTGGATCGACTTGGGCGAGAGCTACGGGATTCACGGCACAATCGACCCGGATTCGATCGGACGGGCCGCCTCACGGGGTTGCATCCGGATGCGCGAAAAGGATGTGATCGAGGTCTACGATTTTCTCGTGAAGGGTTCCGAAGTCGTGATCCGGAAATAGCGAAATGGCGTGGCGTAGTGTAACGCACCGCCCATGCGTTTCGACGGCAGATGCGGGTGACAGTCATCTACGAAACATTGTCTCATTGTGGGAGACACGGTGTGCGTCGCGACATGGGCCTCTGGTTGGTCTTGTTCGTATCGATGATCACGGGATGTGCGGCATCGCGGCACGGTATGATCACGGCGGATCACCCGGGCGTCTTGGTCGCCCGGGCGGAAAGTGAACATCTTGGCGAGTTGGGTGCCGCCGCGCGCGACAAGAAATCCGAAGGCGAAAAGCCCCGGAAAGAGCACGACAAGTCGTCGACAAACTGCCGTCGCTGCAACTCGTCACCCTGTCGCTGCGATTCCTCAAGCGGGCCGATCGCGAATGCCATCGGAAGTCTGCTTGCACCGGGTTTCGACTTTTTGATCACGTCGCCGTTCACTATCCCAGCCGCAGCACTTGGTGACGACTATGAAATGTTGGCCGCGTTCCCGGACTATCCCTATGCGGATGACCTGCCGGGATCGTTGGTCAAGTCGACCCGTTATGACGGTGCGACTCGCGGCTGGGCGGGAACGCTGCAGGTCTTCAACATTCAGGAAACGGAGAACATCGACCGCTATGGTGGCCGCTTGGTGCTCGATTCGATATCACGATTTGGCATCGACACCGAATCCAACTACTGGATCGAACCGGGGTCGGCGGGAACCAGCCATCTCTGGACCGGTGACGCCAATTTGTGCTACCGCTTTGCGGAGAGTGAACGAGTTCAGTTTCGTGCGGGTGTCGGCGTGAATTGGCTCGCCGACAGTGGCGGTGCCGAAGCGGGTTTCAACTTCACGTATGGCATGGACTGGTTCCCTCGCAAACCGTGGACCGTGTCCACAGTCTTCGATCTGGGCAC
>JANMLE010000668.1:0-1951 GCA_031372385.1 Planctomycetota bacterium
GACGTAGGTTTCCAGCTTGCTGACTTCGCTCTGCAGGTGGGCCGAGCCACCGAAGAACTCGGGGTTGATGACCCAGAAGACGCAGCAGTTGCCCATCGGCGGTGGCGGGCTTGGAAAGGGACACTGGCCGCCTGACAGACCACCGGCCAGCATGTCGATCATGTAGGCCAGGCCGAATCCCTTGTACGCCTGATCGCCCCCCAGCGGCAGGATCGTTCCCGGCGGATCGCCGTAGAGTTGGTTGGGATCGGTCGTCGGTTTGCCATCGGGGTCCAGGCACCAGCCCGATGGAATCGGTTGACCGGCAATTTTCTTCACGCGGACTTTGCCCTCGGCCGTGGCACTGGTGCCGATGTCGAAGATGAACGGACCGTTCGCTCCGCCGGGCATGCCGAGGCAGATGGGGTTGGTCCCGAGTCGCGGTCTCTTGCCACCGACGGGAGCGACGCGCTGACCCGAGCCATGCGTGTTGGCGACGATCATCGACGTGAAACCGCGCGCGGCGGCAATCTCGGCGTATTCACCCAGGCGGCCGATGTGTGCCGCGCGGCGCAACGTGCCGCAGGCGATCGCCGAGGTCTCACACTTGGCGACCAGCCGCCGTGTCAGATCTTGAGCCAAAACTTGTCCCAACCCCCAGCCTCCGTCGGCGACGATCGAGCAGGGCGATTCCTTCTCGATGGTCAGTTTTGCCTGCGGATTTAGCGACCCGTCTTGGACCTTGCCGATGTAGAACGGCACGCGCATCACGCCGTGCGAATCGTGGCCGCGCAGATTGGCTTGGACGAGGCTTTCCGCCACGATTTTTGATTCCGCCTCACCGACCCCCGCGGCACGGAACAAGGCGGTGGAAAACTGAACCAGTTGTGATTCTTGCAGAGTCGGCAACGTGACATCTCCTCGTTCGTTTCGGATGGAACCGGCGGCGATGGCGTCATGTGCCATTGCCCGCAGTTCCAGCGTGTCGGAAGTGCGGCAGGATATCAAAGGATGCAGATCGAAGGCAGTATGCGCGGCAAGTTCTGCGGTTTGGCACGCATTCCGTGACCGGCTGATGGGACGCATGATAAGCATGGGAAGCATGTGACCGATGTGTCTCTCGCGGCTCGCAAGTTTCATGCATCCCATGCATCCCATTCGTCCCATGAACTGCGCAGTGCGAAGTCAGGGGCCGTCATCCGGACCATCGAAAACTTGACTCAAGTCGCGATTGTTCCGGTTGCGTGAGATCCGCCAGACGGGTGAACTCTGACAGTCGGTGGGAGGACGTCCACCGGTGAAAAGGTCCGCCCCCCGAGTGCCGATCACTTCCCTCTGCCACCCAACGTCACACCATGATCGACAACACCGACTCGTTTCGAGGCCACCTGCTGATGGATGGTTCGACCTGCGCCTGGACCGTGGAGGAGCTCAGCCGCCACGTTCACGACACCCTGTGCCGGCATGAGAACCTGGTGGCCGAGCAGTTCGCGCTCCAGATCATTCCGCTGATCCGGCTTGATGCACGCTGCGGGCTGCAGTTCCTGCTGCGGGGTCCGCGCAGCGTGCGTCTCGGGGCCGTTTGGACCGCCGAGCAGAATCAGGTTTACTTCTACAACGCGCGGGGCGAGCGGTTTCTCAAACTGCCGCTGGAACAGGCCGTGGCGTTTGAGGCGGAAGCCGCGTTGCAGCAACACCACGAGAGCGCGGTGACTTGAGTGCATGCTCGTCAGAAGGCACCCGCCACCGAGTTCACCTCGGTGGTTCAACGGCTTTTGCGTTACTCGCATGCCACGACAAATCAAGTAGCGCAGAAGCCGTCGAGCCACCGGGACAAGCCCAGTGGCGGGGAGATTACTTCGTGCCGCTCGACTTACTTTCTCGCGGTCGCCCTGGCCGCATCCACCGTTGGCGCGAGGAGCTTTTCGCGGGCGAGTGTCGAACCGTGCTTGGCGGCCATCTGCCAGTGCAG
>JANMLE010000676.1:0-4406 GCA_031372385.1 Planctomycetota bacterium
GATCGAGTTCGTGAAGCTGACCGGTGCCAACCTGATCGTGATGGACATGGTGCCCAGCCGCCTCGACTTCTGCCGCAACACGATGGGAGTGAAACACACCGTCAAAGCAGGCGACGGCCACGAGGAGAAGACTCTGCGAGACCTCACCGACGGGCATCTCCCGACGATCGTGGTCGACGCGACGGGGAGCAACAAGTCGATGTCGAACGCCCTCAACTACGTCGGCCACACCGGCAAGCTGGTCTTCGTCGGCATCACCACCGACGTCATCAGCTTCGTCCACCCGCTGATGCACCGCCGCGAAATGACGCTGCTCGCCAGCCGCAACGCGATGCCCGAAGACTTCGACCGGATCATCAACCTGATCGAAACCGGCACGATCAACACCCAACCGTGGATCACCCACCGCACCGGCTTCGACGACCTGATCGGCCTGTTCCCGTCCTTCACCAAGCCCGAAACCGGCGTCATCAAAGCCATCGTCGAAGTGCCGCAGTGATCAAGGTGAGACGCCGACAAAATGAAAACAGATGAAGAAGCGAATTGAACTTTCCCCTATCGTCGATTTATCGCCATTTCTTGGCGAAGGTGAGTTGGTCGCGCTGAATGTCGGCCCCGACTCGCAGCTTTACGCCTTGATCGCCCTCAACAAACTCGAATACCGATGGACATCCACTGGCGGAGCCGGTTTCGCGACGACGCAGCCGACCGAACCGCAGTCGTACCGCGTTGTCGCGTTTTTCGAGGGTGACGTTACTCTCGATGTGCGAATCGAGCAGGAGCGATTCAACATTCATGACATTCAGCCGCTTCCCGGCAATGAACTGCTTCTCGCCTGTGGGCGGTCGCATTATCGAGGACCAAATGACTTTGAAAAAAATGGTCGAGTGTATTCATCGACGGGGCGGTTGCGTCGAGAGATCTTGCTCGGTGACGGGATCCAGGACATGCAAACCACGTCAAACGGGACAATCTGGACGAGCTACTTCGACGAGGGCGTGTTCGGCAATTTCGGTTGGGAAAATCCCGTCGGATCATCGGGACTCGTCGCATGGGATTCGCATGGCAGCAAGTTGTTTGAGTATCAGCCCACGGATGGGTTGGACTCGATTTGCGATTGCTATGCGCTGAATGTCGCGTCTGATTCGAGCACATGGATCTACTACTACACGGAGTTTCCGCTTGTTCAGTTGGAGAATCGCCAAGTGGTGTCGCACTGGCAAATCCCATTGGGAGGAAGCGGTGCGTTTGCGGTGTCCAATGGAATGGCTTTGTTCTCGGGTGGCTACAAACGAAATGCCGAGTTCCACCTATTTGAATTGAAGGACGCCCACCAAGTCGGGGCCATTTCTCAATTCACGCTTTCGGACGAAAACAGCAATCGGCTTGTTCCAGACGCGATCATCGGTCACTCAAACTCATTGTTCATTCGTCGTTCAAGTCACGTCTATCGTCTGGATGTTGAAGCCGCAGCTTCAACGTGAGGTTACGATCCAATGGACCCCATCAAGTTTCATCGCGTCGGCGAAGACTACGGCTGGTTGTCGAACTCCGCGCCGTATCCGATCTCGCTCGTCAGCAAGATGTGGTACACGGCGGAGCACTACTTCCAGGCGCAGAAGTTTCACGATCAGGCCGTGCAGAAGGAGATTCTCAAGACGCGGTCGGCGGCCGAGATGATCCGGATTGCCGCCAACCCCAAGCTGCGTCTGCGACGTGATTGGAAAGAGGTGCGGGTCGACTGCATGCAGACCGCCGTGCGGGCCAAGTTCACCCAGATTCCGGAACTCAGGCAGTTGCTGCTCGGCACCGGGGATGCGGAGTTGATCGCGCACACCGCGGACGATTCGTATTGGGGCGACGGTGGCGACGGCAGCGGGAAGAACATGCTCGGATTGATCCTGATGGACCTTCGGGATGAACTGCGGTGAGTCGCGCGCACGCGGTTGGCGTGGCGGCAAACCTACAGCGTCAAGTTAGCCGTTTCGTCGCTGAAGGCGGAGACAGCCTCTTCAGCCCGGAGGGCGGCAGATGGTAGCCCACGGCGCGAGCCGTGGGTTGAGTGGCGAAGAGGCCTTAGCCCGGAGGGCGATACTTCGATGACCCTTCATCTTCCTTCGATGTGTCGCCCTCCGGGCTGATGGGAGACTGCTGCCGATTTCCCACGGCTCACGCCGTGGGCTACCATCTGCCTCCCTCCGGGCTAAAACCACCACGACCACTGACACGTTAGCGCTGTAGGTCTAACAGCCTGTTGAAAAAGGACGTGGAGCACGTTTTCAACGTGCTCTGGCCCGTGAGACACGGGCACGCTGGAAGCGTACCCCACGTTTCACCAGGCGGCGAATCGTCACGCATCGGGCCGCGTTTGGGCCACATCCGAGCAACAAGAATGAAGGAAGCAAACGCTCATGAAATCCGCGATCACGATCAGTCTGGTCACCGAAGCGAAGGGTGGCCCGTTTGTGTTTTGGGACGATCTTCCCGCCGCCTGTCGTCAGGCCGCCGAGTTGGGGTATGACGCCGTCGAACTGTTTGCGCCCGGTCCGGACGCGGTCCCGCAGACGGAACTGGCCACGCTGCTCAAGGATCATGCGTTGAACCTGGCGGCGGTCGGGACGGGTGCCGGTTGGGTCAAGCACAAGCTGACGCTGACCAGTCCGGACGAGAGCATCCGGCGCGGCGCCCGCGAGTTCATCAAGTCGATGATCGACTTCGGCGGACCGCATGGCGCGCCGGCCATCATCGGTTCAATGCAGGGACGCTGGGGAACCGCCACAGGCGGTTCGGAAGCAGGCGTCTCGAAGGAACACGCCTTCGACTGGTTGAAGGACGCGCTGACTGATCTCGGCGGACATGCCCTGCGGTACGGCATCCCGCTCATCTACGAACCGCTCAACCGTTACGAGACCAACCTCATCAACACCGAAGCGGCGGGAGTGTCGTTGATGGAGTCGCTCGACACCGATAACGTCCGATTGCTGGCCGATCTGTTTCACATGAACATCGAAGAGGTGGACATCGCCGCGGGTGTGCAGGACGGCGGTCGCTGGATCGGCCATGTCCATTTTGTGGATTCGAACCGCCGCCCGGCGGGGTGCGGCCACATAGATTACGCACCGGTCATGACGGCGCTGCGGGGCATCGGTTATCAGGGCTACCTGTCGGCGGAAGCCCTCCCCTGGCCCGACTCGCGCGCGGCGGCCGAACAGACGATCGCCAAGTATCGGCAACTCGTCGGCTAGAACAGGCATTCCTCGTTTAACCCGGAGCCATCGGCGACGGCGAGGTGTGCCGACGCTCATCCGCCAACCAGACAATCTGATCGGGAGCTTTGGCACCAATCGCCGTCGCCGCTGGCTCCGGGTTAAACGAATTCGATTCCCCTCCCTCGCACTGAAGGACATCGCCATGCTCAAACACCGTTTGCTTCACCCGGAAATCTCCGCGATCCTCGCCCGGGCCGGGCATCATGCCAAGGTCTTGATTGCGGACGGGAACTATCCCGCATCAACCACGCTGGGGCCCCATGCCACGCTGGTCAGTTTGAATCTGGCACCGGGGATTGTCACGGTCTCGCAGGTGTTGGAAACGCTGCTGACCGCGATCCCGGTCGATGCAGTGAACACGATGGGGATTCCGGCGGACGACCCGTATGCGCAGCAGGGCGACCCGTCCGTGTGGGCGGACTACCGGACGATCATTGCTTCGGCGGGATTGGCGCTGCCGTTGACGCCGATCAGCAAGTGGGACTTTTACGAAGCCGTCGCCTCGCGCGACCACGTGCTGACGATTCAGACCGCCGACCAGTCCTTGTGGGCCAACGTCCTGCTGACGCTCGGTTGTCGTGTGTGAATCGGCACGGAGCGAACCGGACGCAAACGGGGCGAACAGTAGTGGGTCAGTTTGAAAACGGAGCTCGTGTGGCACGCCCTGAGTCTTCGAAGGGCGTGGGTATTACGCTGTGCCTTGATCCACGCCCTTCGAAGACTCAGGGCGTGCCACTCAAACTGACCCACTACCGGGCGAACCGCATCCGCGAATTCTCGTCATCCGCGCGAATCCAAGTTGAGCCAATGCCTCGCGCGACCGGTGCGCAGCAATTCCTCAGTCGCGTCAGAATGAGGCGGCAGGCACCGGTTGACCGGGTGCCGCGACTCAATTTCGCCCGCTGGAATCCGAACCGCCTGTCCATGATCCCGATCCCAACAAACTGCTTGATTTTCCGTGGAATACAACCGATACTCCGACCACCCAGGCGATTGAGCCTTGGTTGCGGCCCTTTCGGCCCAATCAAATTCAGAACCTTGAGCGGCATGTTGCCGGGTTGATTCTGTGATCCGATTCCTTTCTTTCAGACGGAGGTGTGAGATGCGTCGACGTGGATTTACCCTGATCGAACTGCT
>JANMLE010000693.1:0-2941 GCA_031372385.1 Planctomycetota bacterium
CGAGGCGTCCGTGCTACGAAACGCTGTCCAAGCGACTTTTGTCGGACACGTCTTTGATTCGCAGGTTCTGCTTGATCCCTTTGAAGAACAGTTCGACCTGCCAGCGCGACTTGTACCACCCGGCGACGGTGGGCGCCGGGATCGTGACGTTGTTCGTGAGGAAGACGAACCGACGGTCGGTTGCGGCATCGTGGTACGACACACGCCGCAGGGGAGCGGGATGCAATTGCGACGATTTCACACCCGTCTGCGCGATGGTCTGATCGCTGCGCAGACTGGTCGTCTTGTCGACCCTGCGGCTCTCGCGGCGTGTGTCGTCGAGGTTGCGTTTCGCGCGAGTCACGAAGAAGGCCGAGTGCTTGGTGAACCGGTGCCGTCGCGCGAAATCGACGTCGCCCCGGTGTGAGTTCAACAGCCGGCGGCGCGAAATGCGTCCCCGAAACCCCGCGTGATACCGCTTCGACTCCACCGCGCGCAGGCACGTTTCGATGTCGCGCAGGCTCGCGCGAAACGTGAGTTGCGCAGACGTGAGTTGCGCAAACGCGAGACACCGAAACTGATCGCGACACGAGAAGCCCCGCAAACGACTGTCGCCGCCGGACCGATGCACGCACGTGTGGAATTCGTGCCGCGGAAGAAACTCCCTGAGTTGCGCAAAGAACATCTGTCCCGAGAACATTTGTCCCGAGAACATTTGCCAACCTCCACCGCCCGGCCCGCGCCGAAAACGGTCGATTCTGACAAGTCGGGTTGAACTCATGCGCGCTCATCATTCGACGCAGCTTCCGAAAATGACTGGATGTTCCAACCAATCGCAAAACCGTTAGCCGGACAGTTGTGATTTCCTTTCGCAAACAGCACATCCGCCGGCTGACGATCTTGTGTAGCATACGGGCGGTGCGTGGTCGTCCGTTCCAAGTACGGCATCGGAGGGTGGACCGATGATTGATCGTGATGTTCCCTGGGTTGAAGGTCGGACCATCGGACAGGTTCTGCGGGACACAGCCAGCCGGCATGGCCCGCGTGATGCCCTCGTGTTTCCCGCGATTGAAGTCCGCCTCACTTGGGCTCAGCTTGACCAGGCCGTGGACCAGATCGCCCGGGGGCTGCTCGCTCTCGGCTTCCAGCAGGGGGATCATTTCGGAGTCTGGTCCACCAACTGGCCGGAATGGGTCATCCTGCAGTTCGCCACCGCGCGGATCGGCGTGGTGCTCGTGACGATCAACCCGGCGTACCGGACCGAGGAGCTGGCCTATGCCATCGCCCAGTCCGACATCCGCGGCTTGGCGCTGATCGAGACGTTCAAGACGTCACAGTTCTTCCGGATGCTGGAAGAGGTCTGTCCGGAAGTCCTCACCTCACCGCCCGGCGAATTGCACAGCGCGAAGTTTCCCCGCCTGCAATGGATCATCGGCCTGCGGGGTGCGGCGCATCCGGGGATGCTCTCGTGGCAGCAACTGGCCGATGCCGGCGCGCAAGTCTCCGCCGACGATTTGGCGGCGGCGGAAGCGCGGCTGACTCCCGGCGATCCGATCAATCTGCAATACACGTCGGGCACGACCGGGTTCCCCAAGGGGGCCGTGTTGACTCACCGCAATTTGTTGCTCAACGGCTATTACGGCGGTCAATTTCAGCGCCTGTCGGAAGTCGACCGGATCTGCATTCCGGTGCCGCTGTACCACTGTTTCGGCTGCGTCTTGGGTTCCACCTGTGCCGTCGTGACCGGCGCGGCGATGGTCTTTCCGCACGAATCCTTTCAGCCGGCGGCGACTCTGGAAGCCATCGAACGGGAACGCTGCACGGCGATCTACGGCGTGCCGACGATGTTCATCGGGGAACTCGAACATCCGACGTTTCCGCAGCGCGACACCTCGTCGCTCCGCACCGGCATCATGGCCGGCAGCCCGTGTCCCGTCGAGTTGATGAAGCGGGTCGTTTCGGACATGGGGGCGAGGGAAATCACGATCGGCTATGGTCAGACAGAAGCGTCGCCGCTGATCACACAGACGGCGACCGACGACCCGATCGATAAGCGCGTCGGCACCGTGGGCCGGGCGTTTCCCGACATTGAGGTCCGGATTGTCGACCCGCAATCCGGAGCCCCGCTGCCCGACGGCCAATCGGGGGAACTCTGCTGTCGCGGCCACAACGTCATGCTCGGCTATTACAACCTGCCGGAACGCACCGCACAGGCGATTGACTCGGAAGGCTGGCTGCACACGGGTGACATGGCGTTGCGGCAACCGGACGGCTACTTCCGGATCACGGGCCGGTTCAAGGATCTGATCATTCGCGGCGGCGAAAACATCGCGCCGCGCGAAATCGAAGAAGTGCTGTACCGGCACCCCAACGTCGAAGACGTGCAGGTGATCGGCGTCCCCGATCGAAAGTTCGGGGAGGAGGTCGCGGCGTGGATCAAGCTGCGGGCCGGAACCGAAGCGACCGAAGCCGAAATCCGCGACTTCTGCCAACGTCAAATGGCGTATTTCAAAGTGCCGAAGTACGTGAAATTCGTCGACGGTTTCCCGACGACCGTGACCGGCAAGATCCAAAAGTTCAAGATGCGTGAACAGGCGATCACGGAACTGGGTCTGGCCGAAGTCGCCGCCATCGAAACCGCGTAGCACCCGGTCATCGTCCACCGAGACCGACTGATTATGGCGCTCTGAGACTGAAGGTTCCCGGACATTGCCGCGGCCGATCAGCGGGTCGCGGCCATGTGTTCAGCGGCGAGTTTTGGCAGCAGTTGCTGGACGAACGCGATGGCTTCCTCCACCTGATCCGCCTGGATCAACACCAAGTCGCCGGGGTGCATTCTGCGGAGCGTCATCTCAATCGCGATCATTTCGCCCCGCGTTTCGTGGATGCCGTTCGGTAGCAGTCGAGTTCCCAGGGCGAGTCCCTTGCGCATCAGGCGGATGACTTCACCATCCTCCCGACC
>JANMLE010000694.1:0-1178 GCA_031372385.1 Planctomycetota bacterium
TCGTGCGCGGCGGCGATGCATTTGCCCGCTTCGGCGTCGACCAGCCGGATGTCGGCGGCGAGCCGCGGGTCGAGCGGTCCCAGTCGTTGCAGGTTGTAATCGAGGTGGGGCAGGTAGACGAGCGTGAGACTCGGCGTGTACCGCTTCATCACCTCGACTGACGCCTCGGCAATCCAGCGCGAACTGCGGATGTCGGCACCCGGTCCCCAGAAGCGGTGCAGCGGGAAGACACCGAGACGGGCCTGCAGTTCGTCGCGCAGCGTGGCGGGCTGGCTGTAGGAATCGAACACCTTGCGACCGTCGGCGGGGTAACTCGGACGCGGCGTCATCGACCAGTCGACGCTGGCGTACATGTTGTACCACCAGAACATCTTGGCGACCGTGTACGACGGATCATGCCGGCGCGCGGCGTCATACAGTCGCTCGCCATGCACGAGATGGTTCGACTGCCGCCACAGCGAGACTTCGGCAAGGTCTCGAAAGTACCAGCCGTTGGCGACGATGCCGTGTTCGCTGGGGAGCGTTCCGGTCAGGATCGTGGACTGCGCCGAACAGGTCACCGCCGGCAGCACGGTCCCCATCGGTCGGGCGAATCCGTCCGCCGCCAGACGGCTCAAATGGGGAGTGTTCGCCCCGAGCATCTCGTGCGTCAGGCCAACAACATTCAACAACAGCAGCGGACGTGTCATGAACGGACAGATTCCAACGTCGAACGGGGATCGAGTGACGGAGTATCTGTACCGAGTTTGGGGAACTGCCACCACGCCGACAACCCGGTTGCCGGATTTCGGGTGTGGCAAGTCTTTCTGGCAACTCAATCAGCCGCGCGGCGCTTGCCCCGGTTCCGACGTGCCACCCGAATGTGAACCGGACGCTAGCGCGTTCCGGCTGATCCCGCCGGGAAATCTCGCCACACTTCGGATTTCCAGCCGATTGTGCCTTGGCCTCTGCGGTCTCACCATCGTCGGAGCAGCCGGCGACCCGGTTCAAGTCGACCGCAATGCAACGCGCGCGATTCGACCGAATTCACACAGCGCGAATGCGGCATGGCGGTGTCTGCCAACGCAACGCGCTGCCGATCGCGAACGGCTGATAAAGAGAACCGGGGGACAGAAGTCCCCCGCTCAAGAAGAGAACCACCAAAGAGTCGGTGACTTCAGCCAACTTCGACGTCGTTG
>JANMLE010001855.1:0-1633 GCA_031372385.1 Planctomycetota bacterium
TCAGCCATCCGAACGGCTGGACGATCAGTGCTTCGATGGACGGCGACATTGCCCTGTCGAACTGGCCTGTAAGTTCGACGAAGAAGTATCTGTACGGCCTTTCCAAAGGCGAGCTGTTCCGCTTGTTCTTGATGCTTTGCGAAGGGCGGATGGACGAAATCAACGCCATGAACTGGCACGACGAACCGGTCCACGGGAAAGGCGATCATTTCCTGTTGCTCAATCGGACGGATATGTCCGACACTCACCGCGCTGCCTGTAAGGGTGATTGTGACTGGATACGGTCGGAACTTGCCGCAGGTGCGGACATCGACGCGCGGAATCGTGACGGCGCAACTCCGCTTCATTACGCAGCGATTGCAGGCAACCTGGACGCGTGCCGGTTGTTGATTGAAGAAGGTGCTGACTTGGAATTTGAAGACGATTGCGGGGCGAGCATTGTCGACTATGCGGAATGTTCCCATGAATACATCAGCCCGGCTCAAGTTCAAGAGTTGATTGTGATGTTGCTTGAGGCACAAGCAGCCCCGTGATCGAATGGTCCGCTTCCGACAATTCGTCTCCCGAACAATCCGTAATGTTCGCGGACGGAATGGCAAACGGCTCGGTGATCATCCACCGTCCCGAACGTTGGCAACAGATGCAGGAGCAGGTTCAACATGACTGACCCCATCCCCGTAATGTCACCTCGTTCAAAACGCTTTGCCGACGCGATGCAACGCGCCACGCGGGCGGCTGTGTTGGCTCATGCTCAGGCGGGAAGGCCCGTCGCCGAGTCGCGTGACGGCCACCTGCGGATTGTGTCGCCGGACGAAGTGTTCGCACTCGCTGCCAACGGTTGGAATCGGCCATTGACCAACAGCAATGCAAACGGCCAGAACTGACCGTCGAATCCAGAAGGCCATTTTGGGCGGTGCTTGGATCGCATCAGACTTGGTAGCACAGATCACGAGTCGGCCGGTTCCAATGCGAGTGAAAAGCACAATCCCCGTCTTGCTGGTGGTCGCCGCAGTGGGTCTGGCTTTGGTTGCCCGAAGCTGGCTGTTGAGCGACAGCCCAAACTCAGATTCCGAACCCGTGCAGTTGAAGTTGTCGGCCGAGTTCGACCCGTTGCTGGCATCCGTCGAATTGATGCGGCCACTTCACGAACTGAAGCGGCCGGTGCAGTCGGGCGACTGGCTGGAGGCGTTCCCCGAAGAAGGCGGTCAGTCGTTTCGGCATTACGTGCAGTTCCGCAGCCGCAAGCCGTTGCACGTCGAGTTCGCGGCCATCGACATTCAGCCGCTGGGCGAGTTGGATGAAACTGAGCGGCGCATCGTCGAGCTGACCGCTGAATTCATGGGGCACTTTTTCGGGATGCCGGTCCGGCAGCGGGAGCCCGAGCCGATGCCGGAGATTCCCGAGGCTTCGTCACGGATTAGGAATGGCACGCAGCAGGTGCTGTCGACTTGGATCATGAACGACGTCTTGAAGCCACAGCGTCGCCCGGATGCGATGGCGACGATCGGTCTGGTGACGTGTGACCTGTGGCCGGGGGATCTGAACTGGGTGTTCGGTCAGGCATCGATCCAGGACCGCGTGGGAGTCTGGTCGTTGCACCGCAACGGAGACCCGCGACTCAATGAAGCCGCCT
>JANMLE010000788.1:0-4450 GCA_031372385.1 Planctomycetota bacterium
GGGGGTGGGTTTTTTTTTTCTTGCCGCCCGATCACACAAATGTTTCAAAATTTTGTACTTTGGCGTATTTAAAATAACCCCCGACCCCCTCGCGGCGACATCGGTGAGAGTCATGAATCAGCAACACGCAACACAGGCCGTCCCATGAGTGAACTGTTCGACAAACAACGAAATCAAAACTCCGTCGCATCGGCTGTGGGAACCGGACCGGCCATCCTGC
Source organism: Planctomycetota bacterium (assembly GCA_031372385.1). GTDB lineage: Bacteria > Planctomycetota > Planctomycetia > Planctomycetales > Planctomycetaceae > Schlesneria. Next base: position 221 of record JANMLE010000788.1, read on the forward strand.
CGATCGACGAAGCCGTGTCCGGGCATTTGTCGCCGCTGTACTGGGACTGGCGCGCCGCCTTCGACCACGATTCCGAGGCCAGTCCGTTGCAGCATCCCGACTTTGTGCTGGCCGAACTGGCGACGGGCCGGGTGACATCGAATTTGAATGCCGTTCTGGTGCGTGAGTTCTCTTGTCGCCAACAGAGCACATTCGGAGTGCTCGTTCCGAAGACGATTCGGACTTCCCAAGTCGGAGGCGTCGGTCCCGGTTGGCTGTTGCACGGACTGCGGTTGGCCGGCGGTCGCTTCTTTGGCGAGAACACGTCGCCGGAACAACAGGTGCGTTTGTTGAAGGCGGCGGCAAGTCACGCCTCGCAGACCGGCGCGGCTTTCCTGCTCATCGAAGATCTGGACGAATCGTCACTGCTGTACCGCGCGGTACAGGATCACGCGGCGCATGGTTGTCAGCGGTTCGCCACCCATGACTTTCAACCCCGGCGATACGTCGACTTCCCCGCCACGGAAGCCGAGTACTGGGGCACGTTCTCCAGCCGCAGTCTGAGCAAGTTTCGCCGCAATCTGAAAAAGTTCGGCACGACGCGACTGGAGCGCGTGACCGCGATCGAGCAGATTCCCGAATTCCTGAAGGCCGCGCACGAGATCTCCCAACAAAGCTGGCAGTCGCGGCAGTTCGGCTTGCGGATTCACAACGACGACGCGGAACTGCGCCAATTGTCAGCCCTCGCCGAGCACGGGTTGTTGCGCAGCTATCTGTGGTGGATCGGGGACAAACCCGCGGCGTTCGCTGTCTGCAATCAGCATCGCGGCTGCTTCCGCTACGAAGAGATCGCGTTCTGCGCCGAGTTCGGCCAGTTCTCACCCGGCCGGACGATGCTGCAGCAGATTGTCGAGGATCTGCTGCGTCACGATCCGCCGCAGTGCCTCGACTTCGGCGGCGGCGATGCGGAGTACAAACAACAGTTTGCGAATCGCGAATCACGCAGCGGCACGATCTGGCTCGTCCCCCCGACCTGGCGGGCCCGGTGGTCGTTGTCGTACCTGAAAGTCTGCCGCCGGGTGCGAACCGCGGCGCGGACGCTGATCAAACAAACGGGCCTGGCCACCAGAGCCCGGCAATGGATTCGGTCACCGGGCGTTCCGTCACACGGTGCGGCAGCGGCTCACGGTACGAACCAGGAAACAGGAGAGACCGGCGAGTCGTCGCCATCGCCAGTGAACTAGCAAGCGCGGCATCGGAAAGTTGTTGTCGATGAGTCGGTTTGGGGGGCGATTGCAAAATGCAAATTGGTAATTGCAAATTGCAAAATGAAGAAGCGGCTGAATATCCGCGACGAATTCCCCGTCTCCAATTTGCAATTTGCAATTACCAATTTGCACTCGTCCCAATCCATTGAACTGTGACCGCATAACTCGGGATGACCACCGGTCTTGTTCGAGAGAGGCTCCGTCATGAAGATCTTGTTCTATTCCTATGCCTATCCGAATCCGTTGAACACGGGTTTGGGAACCTTCAACCGCTCGATGGTCGCGGGGCTGGCGGCGGAGCATGAAGTCCGCGTGGTTTCGCCCGTGTCGTTTGTCGATGCTTGGAAGGGGCGGATGACGGGGCGGTTGCCGAACGGCCTGGACGACCCGCGGTTCGCGGCGGTGCCGGGGGTACACGCCGAATACCTCACGTCGTACTATACGCCGAAGTTGTTGCGTTCGGAATACGGCCGGTGGATGTGGTGGTCGGTCCGGCACCGGCTGGATCACACGATGAGGATGTTTCGACCCGATGTCGTATTGTCGTACTGGGCCCATCCGGATGGCGAGGTGGCCGTGCGCATGGCACACCGTCACGGCGTGCCGGCCGTGGTGATGGTCGGGGGGAGCGACGTGCTGTTGCTGGGACGCAGTGGCCGCCGTCAGCAGAAGATCCTGAACGTGATGCGCCACGCGGATGCCGTCGTGACCGTCAGCGAACACATCAAGGAGACATTGCTGAATGATGGAGTGGAGCCGCGCAAACTGAAGGTCGTACGGCGGGGTGTCGACCGCGCGCTGTTTGCTCCGGGTGATCAAACCGTCGCCCGACGAGGACTCGGTCTGCCCGAGCAGGGGACCGTGCTCATTTCCGTCGGCCGGTTGGTTCCCGTGAAGGGGCATTGCCACCTGTTGCATGCCTGTCGATTGCTCGCTGCGCGCAACGTTGCATTCCGTTGTTACCTGCTTGGAGACGGCCCGCTCAAGGCGGACTTGCAGCGTCAGATCACTCAACTGGGACTGGACGGCATCGTGGAACTCAGGGGGGCGCAGACTCAAAGCCAGTTGGTCGAATGGTACCGGGCGGCCGATGCGACGGTCCTGCCGAGTCTTTCCGAAGGGGTTCCCAACGTGCTGATGGAATCGATCACCTGTGGAACGCCGTTCGTCGCGTCGGATGTGGGGGGCGTTGCCGAGATCGCCGATTCCCGCCATGACCGTCTGGTTCCCCCGGCCAGTCCCGTCGCGCTCGCGGACGCCATTGAATGGCAATTGAAGTCACGCACGAACGACCTCCCCCCGCGCGGCGTTGAGCCGCTGGCGTTGAAGGCCGCGGCACGCCGTCTGTCGCAGGTGCTGGAAGAGGTTCGCGGGACCGTGACCGCCGTCTCGGAGAAGTGGTCTTCGTGCGGTCCGCTGGAAATGGCTTCGGACTCGGACAGTGCGACCGCGCGCGTCGAAACCGCCTGCTGTGTGCAGAACTCGCTGGCACCCGCATCCCAAGCGCTCACCCAGCCGGTGTTGTCGAACTCGGAGGATACCCAGTCATCCGCGGACGCCCGCTGGCATGAATCGTTGAACCTGCCATCGACGGACTTTTACGCCAACGAACTGGGACGCACGGGTGAGGAATTCGTCTTGGAAAAGCGATGTTCGTCCTGACGACATGTTGAACATCGATCCCGTGTGAAGTCGCCCCGTTTCGGCCATCAACTCGTGCTGTGAATCCCAATGAACTTTCTGCGACAGGCCACCAAGCGAATCCTCTCGGCGTGTCTGCCGCCACGGTGGCTGTTGACGCGCGGGCCGCGACACGGGCTGAACGAGCGGCCCCGGCTGGCGCTGACCTTCGATGACGGTCCGCATCCAAAGTACACGGCGAGGCTGCTCGACGTCCTGCGGACCGCCGGGCTGAGCGCCACGTTCTTCGTTGTCGGCCGGGACGCGGCCCGGCATCCGGAGCTGATCCACCGCATGGCCGATGAAGGGCACGAACTGGCGAACCACACCTGGTCGCACGGCGAACCGGCGCAGACTTCACCGCGCCAGTTTCTGGACGAGGTTCAACAGACCGATGAACTGCTGCGGAATCTGACCGGGCAGGTCTTGCGGGCCATGCGGCCTCCCAAGGGGGAACTCAACTGGGCCAAGCTGTCCGGCTTGTGGCGTCAGGGAAAGACCGTAGCGCTCTGGAATGTCGATCCCCGCGACTATCACATGAACGACGCCGGTGAAATGGCCGTCTGGACCGCGCAGTATGAGCCGCGTGACGGCGACGTGCTGTTGTTCCACGACAACCATCCGTGGGCGGTCGGCGCGATCGAGTCGATGCTTCACCGCGGCGACTTCGATCGGTGCCAGACTGTGACGATCTCCACCATGACCCGGTGCGACAAGTTGATTCATGCGCCCGCTGCGTCGCCGCGGGCAACAACATCCAGCCCGTGAATCGTGACCTACACTTGAGGGAAGAAGTGTCGGCTCACGGCTGCTCAGAACGTGTTTCACAACGAGCCCGAATCGTGAGTCGTAACGTTGCGGAGTTCTCATTCGTTACCCCGAAGGGGTTCCGGAATCCAGCCCAGGGCAAGCGACCAACGGGAGCGCCGCCCTGGGAAAACAGGCGTCAGTGTGTTGTGCCCTGAAAGGGCACCGGAAGTAATGACAAGCTCCTTCGCTCTTTCAGAGCGATTCGATTTCACGGTCCCCACGACCTAGGGCGGCGCTCCGAAGCGTCGCTGGCCCTGGGCTGGTTTACGGAACCCCGTCGGGGAAAATGCAAAGTACGCAACTTCAAACAGCGTAAACGAGGGGCGATTTCACGCCGGAATTCCCGACGCCCACGCTCAAACTTTGGGTTTGCGTTTTGAAACCGCTTCCAATCCATCCCCCCTTCGAATCCGGATTCGCTCTGATGTCTGTTGCCACGCTGGAACCGCCGCTGATTGAGCAGCCGAACGATGGCCGACGTTCGAAGCGGTTG
>JANMLE010000793.1:0-1166 GCA_031372385.1 Planctomycetota bacterium
GGGGGTGGGTTGTTTTTTTCATGCCGCTGTAATTCTTTTGGAGCCTTTACCAGCGACGTCTTGCGGATTGAAAATGACTCCCGACCCCTTCCCGGATAGCCTCTTAAAGTTCATCGAAGTATCGCCCTCCGGGCTAAAGCATCTTTGCCACTCTCAACCCACGGCTCGCGCCGTGGGCTACCATCTGCCGCCCTCTGGGCTGAAGAGTTGTCGTAGGCCTTCAACAACGAAATGCCCGAGTTTGCGCGTTAGGTTTGTCCCTTGCCCCTCAGCCCTCGTCCCTCAGCCTCCTACGAACAAGGACCACGGTGATGCCGGACATCACGTATCGTATCGGCAATGATCTGGATCTGGACGAAGTGATCGGGTTGCTGAAGGCGACGTCGCTCGGTGTGCGCCGCCCCGTCGACAACCGCGACGCGATCGCCAGCATGATCCGTCACGGCAACCTGACGGTCACCGCATGGGAGGGACCGCTGCTGGTGGGGATCGCCCGCAGCCTGACCGACTTCAGCTTCGTGGCCTACCTGTCGGACCTGGCCGTGCGGGAATCGCACCAGCGCCGGGGGATCGGCCGCGAGTTGATCCGGATCACGCGCGGCGAACTGGGGCCGGCGGCAAAGTTGGTCCTGCTGTCGGCTCCGGCCGCCGTCGATTACTACCCGCAACTCGGCTTCACCCAACACCCGTCCGCCTGGACGCTGGACGCTCACGAACCACTGCTTTGAGAGGTCGTGGATGAATTGCCGCAGAGTCAGGTGAGCCGGGTGGCGAGAGCCCCTGGACTCTTCAACGACGATCGTCCGGAGGCTCACGCCACCCGGCTCACCTGAACAGTTGCGACATGGACGACCCCGTTGGGGCGGCTCGGGTGAATCCCGGTTCGCGAGCGGCTATCATTCCTTCCCGTTGGTTTTGGCGTCTCAATTTCTCAAGGAGCATCCCACCGTGAACCTGCCTCGACTATTGATTGTTGCCGTTGTCGGCTGTTTGTTGTCTGTCGATGTCGCCTCGTCGGCCGACAAGTCTCGTGTCCTCTTCCTGACGCAGAGCAATGGCTTCACGCACGGCCCGGTCAATCGCGGCGGCAAGGATGGGGTGAAGAAAGAACTGGCCAGCGGCGAAATCGCCATGAAGCAACTCGGCCAGCAGTCGGGTCTGTTCGA
>JANMLE010000807.1:0-5310 GCA_031372385.1 Planctomycetota bacterium
GGCGACGCGGGCTACGGCAACGTGATCTGGGCGCTGGTCAACACGCGCAAGTTTCTGTTCGTTCAATGAATGAGTCGCCCGGCTCACCTGCAAGTAACCTCAAGAGGCAGCCCGCCATGTTTTCGCAACTGAAGTCCATCGACCCGTTGTCCCGCCGATCGCTGCTGGAGTACGCCGCGCGAACGATGCTGGGTGTGACTGTCCTCCCCGGTGCGATGGCGTTTGCCGCCCAAACAAAGGACGTCGGCACGGGTGCGGCGGCGAAGAAGGACGACTCGAAGAAAGAGAAGGGGGCTGGCGGGAAGACTGGTCCCGCGGGTGGCTCGGCCAAGCACGTGATCTTCCTGTACATGAGCGGTGCGATGACGCACCTGGACACCTTCGACCTGAAGCCGGGCCGCGAGACGCAGGGAGAGACGAAGGGGATCGCCACCAATGTTGCGGGGATGCAGTTTGGCGAGACACTGCCGGAACTGGCGAAGCTGGCGAACGAGCTGGCGGTGATTCGCTCGATGCACACCGAGACGGGCGATCACGAAGGGGGCCGGTATCTGCTGCGGACCAGCTACAAGGAAATCGCGTCGATCCGCCATCCGGGGATGGGGGCTTGGGCGCTGAAGATCCTGGGCCGTCAGAACCGCACGCTGCCAGACAACGTCCTGATTGGTGGCGAAGCGCGGCATCCCGGTGCCGGTTTCCTGGAACCCGCCTTCACACCGGTTCCGATCGGCGATCCGAATGCCGGGTTGCAAAACACGGTGACGCCGAAGTACCTGACGGAAGCTTCGTTCGAAAAGCGGATGGACCTGATCGACAAGTTCGACTCGAATTTTCGCAAGAAGTATCCACAGAAGCAGGTCGAGGCGTATGGCGAGTTCTACCGCCAGGCCAACCAGCTTGTTCACAGCGCGGAACTGAAAGCCTTCGACTTGAACCAGGAGAAGGCCGAAGTTCGCGACAAGTACGGTCGCGATCAGTTTGGACAGGGTTGTCTGCTGGCGCGCCGACTGGTGGAGCACAACGTCCGGTACATCGAGATCAGCCTCGGCGGCTGGGACATGCATGTCGACATCTATCAGAACGACAAACTGCCGAAGGTCGCCGGCACGCTGGACCGGGCGGCGTCGGTGTTGATCGCGGATCTCAAGGCGAAGGGACTGCTGAAGGACACGCTGGTGGTCTTGGGAACCGAGTTCGGCCGTTCACCGCGGCTCAATCAGAACAGCGGACGCGATCATCACCCCGGTGCGTTTTCCGGATTCCTGGCCGGCGGGGGAATAAAGGGGGGCCGGTTCTACGGCAAGTCCGACAAGGACGGCTTCAGTGCCGAGGAGGACGATGTCACGATCGGTGACTTCAACGCCACGATCGCGCATGCCCTGGGCCTGCCGTTGTCGCAGGAGTACTTCTCCAAGTCAGGCCGCCCGTTCAAGGTGGCCCACGACGGCAAGCCGGTGCTGGCGCTGTTCTCGTAACGCCGCCGCTCCAACGGTCGAGACCTCTCCAAAACGACAGGCCGCCGGGCATCGTGATGACGACCGGCGGCCTGTGGATCAATCTGACGTGAACGGGAGGCCGGTCACGGAGAATTCGGGAGATCGTTCACCTTGACCAAGGTGACAATTCCGACGATCAAGCCGGCTGCGGCAATGCCTGCGACCAGCAGAACGCAACCATCGCAGCAACCGAAGTTGCCACGGGCACCATTCTGACCCAGCACGAGCAGGCTTTGCTCTTTCGCTGACGGGGGAGCGGACTTTTCAGACCACACCCGGAACGTTCCTTCCGTCGCGCCGGACGCGACGGTGTAGACGCCGCTCTTCAGATCGCCGACAGCGAACGATCCGCTCTTGTCGGTGATCGAACGAGCAACTTCCTTGTTGTTCTGCTTGATGGTGATCGCGGCGCCTTCGACGGCCGCACCCGTGTGATCGACCACACGACCCTTGAACGCGCCATTGTGCATGGCGATGTCGAAGATCTTGGCGTCGACGGTCTTCACTTGAACGCGCGATTGTCCCGCAGCCATCACGGGAGCGTTCGGAATCATCATTCCCAGGGTGGCGAGCGCTACGGCCGCAGCCCGAACCAGACTAAAGCACTTCATTTCTGTGTGTCTCCTAATAAAGTCGTCCGTGAGGGACTCGTCCCATCCGATCCGTTCGCCAACCCGGTTCACACGAACCTTCGGAGACGGACCACAATTTAGGGCGCAGCGGAATGAGGAGAAGTTGACCTGATGCCAGCCCGCACTCGCTCCACAGCGACCAGTCCTGATGCAAGGAATATCGGCGCGTGGCCATCTCAAATCGAGTCGGCTTGATGTCCGGGTGCAAACTCGGCTGCAATTGACTCAGACTGCCTCGCTTGACTTGTTGGAAGATTCGATCGAGTCGGTTGCCCCGTGCCGCCGAAGCGGCCGGTTGAAGATCGGAACGCCGGTGCGGGGTGTTCTTCCGGCAGAAAACGCGGGTGTTCGCGGCGGTTTCGTGGATCTCGCGAAAAACAGTCTCGCATCGATCCCCGCGTGAAGACTTCGGATTGACCACCCCCTGACGGTGCCTATACTCCGCGACCGCACTTGGGTCGGGTTTCGGGTCAATCCTTTTCCAAATCGAACGATCCTTGGTTCGCATCAAGTGCCTGATCGCCGCCCACGTTGAATTCGCAGCACGTCGCCGATCCCGTTGGTTTATTGATGGTTCATGGTGTCACCCGGTCGGTTCAATCCAAGGAGGAGGAAAAGATGTCAGGATTTCGGTTCATGAAAGGCGCAGCGGTCTGCTTGGCGACGCTGGGAATTGTGTTGCCACAAGCTCCGGCCCTGGCGGACAACTCGCCGGCTCGTCCCGTGGTGAAGGTTCAGAAGGGAACGTCGCTGCCGGACGTTTCGCTGGCTGCCGACGGAACATTCTCGGGTCGCGTTGTGGATCACACCGGCAAGATTTTGGAGGGCGCCCAAGTGACGCTCCGCCAAGACAAGAAGGAAATCGCCACGACCGTGACCAACAAGGACGGAGTCTACTCCTTCAAAAATCTGAAGGGTGGGCTGTACGAGGTTTCGTCGGGCAACACCGGCGGGATCTTCCGCGTCTGGTCCGAAAAGGCCGCGCCGCCGTCCGCCAAAGGACACGCCTTGCTGGTCATGGGCGAAAACGGTGCCCGTGGTCAGTTCGGCTGCTGCGATCCGTGTCTGATTATTCTCACTGCGGCCGTCATCGCCGCCGTGGTGTTGAGCGCGATCACGCTCGACAAAGTCAACAAGCTGCCCACGTCACCGTGATCCGGTGACAGATCCCGCCGGTTCGGCGATTCCCGCCGAAACCATCGAGCCGCCGATGACCAAGCCCCCCAGGTCACCGGCGGCTGGTTTTTTTTTGGACGATGACTACTTCTACTGTGACCGTTCACGTCGTTGAGTAGAGTGCAAAGTGAGAAGTGATCAATGCAAAGTGCAAAATGAACGGCACTCCCCCCAGTCGCCAAGCTTGGCGCGACGACCGTCGGACAACACATCGGGGTGCCGGTTCGTGTTTGGGAGAGTCTTTGCCGCTCTTCCACTTTGCACTTTGCACTGAGTCCTTCGGACCAATCCGTCACAGTAGAACTATCCCTTGACCGCGATTCGTGCTCGTCCCTGATTCGCGTTACCGTTCGTGTCACCGAGGCCCGTCTTGACACGAGTGCCGCCCCTGCCTAGATTCCCGCGCCGCGTTGTGTCTTGTCCGAAGATCCCGGGTGACGGTCGTGAACGCGGGCCACGAAGTCTGCGGAAATGACTGTGGCGACGGGAGCGATTTTGCCGACAGTTGGTTCGCAGGTGGAAGATTTGCCAGTCTCCCCCAGACAGGATGTCCGGTAGGATTGGTGATCGTCCGCGGGTGACTCCGATCGGCGGTTGGAATTCGGTCGGCACCACGGCGGACGAGGCGGTTGGTGAATACGTGTTGGACAACCTGAGTGCCCTTCGAGCACGCTCGGATGCGAAAGGAATCGCAGATGACGTTCATCCTTCCCCTCAATGCCGGTTCGGATCGTCCGGTCCCGTTCATTGATTTGGTCCCGCAGTTTCAGTCGATTTCGGCCGAAGTCATGTCGGCCGTCGAGCGGGTCTTCGCCGAGCAGAAGTTCATCCTGGGTGATGAAGTCACCGGGCTCGAGGAAGAGATCGCCACGTACTGCGATTCGCGGTTTGCGATCGGCTGCAACTCGGGGACCGACGCCCTGATCATCGCGCTGCAGGCGCTGGATGTCGGCGAGGGGGACGAGGTCATCACGACACCGTTCTCGTTCTTCGCCACCGCCAGTTCCATCTGCCGGGCCGGGGCGACGCCGGTGTTCGTCGACATCGATCCGGAGTCGTTCAACCTGGATGTGGATGCGGTCGAGGATGCGATCACGCCGCACACCAAGGCGATCATGCCGGTCCATCTGTTCGGCCAGTGCTGTGACATGGAACCGCTGTGGCGGCTGTGCCAAAAATACAAGCTGCACATTGTCGAGGATGCCTGCCAGGCGATCGGGGCGGAGTTCGAGGGTCGCCGGGCCGGAGTGCTGGGGACCGTCGGTTGCTTCAGCTTCTTCCCGACGAAGAATCTCGGCGGGGCCGGCGATGGCGGGATGATGACCACCGACGATCCGGAACTGGTCGCGAAGTTGCGCCGGCTGCGGGTCCACGGCGACGTCGGACAGTACGAGCACCTTGAGCTCGGGATGAACAGCCGACTGGACGCGCTGCAGGCGGCCGTTCTGCGGGTCAAACTGAAACGACTGGATGACTGGACCGCGGCCCGCCAGAACAACGCCCGACGCTACGGGGAGATGTTCAAACAGGCGGGAATCTTGGATGCCATCACGCTCCCCGTCGAGCGCGAGGATCGCCGGCACGTCTTCAACCAGTTCTGCATCCGGGTCGATCACGGTCGCCGTGACCAGGTGATGCAGCAATTGAAGGCCGCAAAGATTGGTTGTGCCGTCTACTATCCGAAGCCGCTGCATCTGCAGACGTGCTTCAAGCATCTCGGCTACGAGCAGGGACAGTTCCCGCAGGCGGAAGCCGCGTCGAAAGACATCCTGGCACTCCCCAGTTATCCGGAACTGCCGGTCGCCGACCAGGACCGGGTCATTGATGGCGTGGTCCGCATCTGCCACGAGATGCGACAAGCCCCGCCCGTTCGCCGGGCCGCGTAGTGGATCAGGGTCAGTCGAAGGCTTTCCGCGAAGGGGTCGGGGGTCGTTTTAATGGGGGGCGTCGTCGCGGCAGAAATGTGGTGTGGGCGGGTTGGGGGCTGTTAAACTATACCCACCCCC
>JANMLE010000837.1:0-1640 GCA_031372385.1 Planctomycetota bacterium
GAGCTCGACGAGAACACGATCGTGGTGCCGGTTCCCGACACCGCCAAGGCCGCCGCCGACAGCATGGCCTTCACGTTAAAGATCCCGTCGGTCGAGGGACTGATGCGCAACCGGTACATGGGCCGGACCTTCATCGAAGGGACCAACCGCGAAGACAAGGCCCGGATGAAATACACTCCGCTCCCCGAAGTGCTCGGTGGCAAGCGGGTCATCCTGGTCGAGGACACGATTGTCCGTTCGACCACCATGAAGGTGCTGATCTCGCAGCTAAAGGAGCGGGGCAAGGCGAAAGAGATCCATGTTCGCGTCGCCTGTCCGCCGATTCTGGCCCCGTGCTTTTACGGCATCGACATGTCGACGATCGCGCAACTGTTCGCGCCGAAATTCCTGACGCCGGGTGAACCGCTGACGCCCGAGATCGAAGCGCGGATGGCCGCGGTGATTGGAGCCGACAGCCTGAAGTATTTGTCGTTCGACTCGATCGCCCGCAGTGTCGACCTGCACGGCGACCTGTTGTGCCAGGCCTGCCTGAATGCCGACTATCCGACACCGGCCGGGAAGCAGTTGTACCAGATCGAACTGAACCGATCCGCCGCCGCCGCGGTGGGTCGCGCGTACGATCAGTAGCTTGGTTGACTCGCCCGACAAACGTCGTGGAGCACGTTTTCAACGTGCTCGAATCACTTGGAAACAGGCACGTTGGAAACGTCCTGGCGGCGAAGTCCGGATACCGCGTCGCCCCCCTTGCTTCGGCCCCGCTGTCCCACCCAATCTCCAACTCAACGTGCCATGCTCCACGAACATTCCCTATCGATCCGCGTGCGGTACTGTGAGACCGACGCGATGGGCTGCCTGCACCACTCGCAGTTCTTCAACTACTTCGAGCAGGGGCGGACCGAGTTGCTGCGCGCCCAGGGTGGCAACTACCGCGAGATCGAAGCAGCCGGGTTGTTCCTGGTCGTCGTCCGCCTGCAATGCAACTACCACGCCCCGGCACGGTACGACGACCTGCTGACACTCGTGACGCGCGTCGAGAACGTCTCCGCGGTCAAGATCGAGCACAGCTACCGCCTGCTGCGCGGCGAACAACTGCTGGCCTCAGCCACCAGCACGCTCGCCTGCGTCGACCGCGAAGGCAAAGTCGCCCGCCTGCCGGAATCGATCAGCGCGTGACTAATCTTTAAGCAAGCAAACCTTGGGAGTGCTCCGGCTTGACGGAGCTTTGGAATTGTCGCGGAGCGACTTTCTTTGGACGCCACGAGCGTGATCATCCGCCGCGGTTCCAAAGGGCTGCGCCCAAAATTCCAAAGCTGTGTCGAGCCACAGCACTCCCAAAGAGGGGCGCGCCGACGAGGGCTGGGTGTGTCGACACAACGGCCCCGGCGGGAGACCTAACTAGCCGGACCGGCAACCCGGATCAGATGATCGTCATCGATATCGATCACGACCGTCTGGAGTCCTTGCGCGGTCGTGTATTGGACGGTGCATTGATACTGGCAATGGTGCAATCAGGCCGCAGGCATGTTTCCCAGATTGGCGAACCACCGCGGCGGGTCAACCGTATCGACGGTCGGCTCGACAACCACGAGCGTCACGTTCGGACCATCGGGAATCTGCAGGAGTCGCAGGATATCGTCCGG
>JANMLE010000843.1:0-4453 GCA_031372385.1 Planctomycetota bacterium
CGGCTATGGTGAGGGAACCGGCGCCGGGTTTGCCGGAGGTACTCAGAAGGGCAAGGTCCGCTTGATCCGCCTGGAATACGACGCGGGCGACTGGAACCTGAACTTCGGCATCGGCGGCGACAACAACATGCTGCTGGAATACGGACTGCTCACCCAGCAGAAGGTGGCGGACAAATCCGAATCGATCCGCATCATGCAACTGTCCGCCTTTCCGAAGGACAAGAGTCCGCCGGTCATCTTCATCACGGGACAGCGGTCGCTGTCCGTCTCCAACAACGAAGTCAAGGTGCTGCGAGAATACCTGGTCGAGAAGCACGGACTGCTGTTTGCCTCCAGCGGCAGCCGCGATTTCCACAATCAGTTCATGGCCCTCATGAACCGCGTCCTGCCCGATGTGCGGCCGGTCCCGGTGCCGCTGGACGATTCGATCCACCGCGTCCCGTTCGCCTTTCCATCCATTCCGTATGTGGTGCCGCACGGGGGCAAGGAACCGCTGGGATGGTCGACGGACGGCCGCTGGCTGGTCTACTATCATCCGGGCGACATCAGTGACGCTTGGGCCGACGGTCACTCGGGCGTGACGTCCGACATCTATAACGGGTGCTACCAACTGGGGGCCAACGTCATCAACTACGGCCACGTCGAATACGCGAAGTGGCTGCAATTGCGGAGTAAGGGAAAATGAACTTCAGATCCCGAATTGAAGATTGCAAATTGCAAATTGCAAATTGCAAATTTGTGCTGATCCTCGTCCTGTTCCTCGGCACCGTCGCCGCGACGGTCCGGGCCGACGAACTGGATGAACTGTCCATCGATGGCTGGAAGCAGCTCCGCGAGGTCGAGCGTTACCAGTTGCAGATCGCCGAGAAATACTGGCGCGAGCAGAACTGGGGCATCGCCGCCAACGAATACGAAAAATTCATGGAGCTCTACGAGAAGAGCAGCGGCGCTCCGTTCGCGCAGCTCAAGTGGGGCCTGGCCCAGGTCAAGCTGCGCAAGCAGAACACGGCGATCAAGGAGGGCTTTCAGACGGTGATCGACTATTGGCCCGAATCGCCGCAGGCGGTCGCCGCCGCGTATTACATCGGCCGCACGCAGAAGGAAATCGGCCGCACCAAGGAAGCCAAGGTCACGCTCAAGAACGTCGCCGCCAAGCATCCGCAACACTTGGTCGCGGTCTATGCGATCCACGATATGGTCGACATGGCCACCGCCGAGAACGACGCTCCCGCGCGGGTCGAGCTCTGGAAGAAACTCACCTTCGACATCAAGCGCACCCGAGACTCCAACACCCCCTGCGTGCAGGCTTCGCAGCAACTCGCCACGCACTGGTTCCGCGAGGGGGCGTTTGACGACGCCGTGAAGGCCCTCGCGACCACGTACAACGCCGCGCAGATGCCCTCCCATGTCGTCGCCTACGTCCGCACTCCCGTCGCCGAACTGATCGCCCAGGAAACGACCAAGGCCAAGGCGAACAAACTGACGGATCAATCCATCGCCTGGCTGAAGCAGTCGTCACCGGCCGACCAGTCGACCCCCGAGGCGAAAGCGATCGCCCGACAAGTCCTCTTCGGCATCGCCGACCTGACCGCGCTGGCCCGTCGGGACGAACAGGTTCCCGCCGCCTACGAGGCGATCGTGAAGGCGTTCACCACCGACGATCAAGCCCTGGGCCTGTTGGCCACGTGGTACAAGTCGAAGATGAACTACGACAAGGCGCGTGAAACGTTCCTGCGCTATGCCGACAAGGGCGAGGGACTGCATCAAGTCGGCTACAGCTACCGCGAACAACAGAACTGGCCGCTGGCGGTCCAGACGTACACGCAATTGATCGGCCAGGATCCCGAACGCAAGGTGCGCTGGAAGCCGGAACTGGCGGCCACTCATCGCGGTGCCCACAAGTGGCCCGAAGCGATCGCGGTCTACGAGGAACTCGTCAAGGACGACCTCGCCAACGCCGGCCGCTGGCGCTGGGAAGTCGCCTGCACCCATCGCGACGCCGGTCAGTACAAAGAGGCGATCGGCCACTTCCGCCAATGCGACAACTTCCCGCAGAACTATATTCAGATGGCCGCCTGCCACCGCCAACTGAAACAACCGAGCGAGGCGATCATCCTCTACGGGCAGGTCTCCTCCGACAAAGCCTCCGCCCCGTGGGCCCAGTTGCAGGTCGCCTACACCCGCGAAGAGGCCGGCCAGACGGAACTGGCCATCCAAGCCTTCCAGCAAGTCTGCAAGAAGTTCCCCAAGGACCAACACGCCAGCACCGCCCACGCGCACCTGCAACAGAAGTACAAAATCAGCGTGACGCTGGGCGGGGCGAACGCGGAGTAGCAGCGATCGGAATCGAATGGCGAATCACGAATGGCGGACTCTCCGCCATTCGTGTTGATTCTTGGGAGGGCGAGGCTGCTGCCGAGCTGCTTGTACGGGGAAACTCGCTTGTTTCTCGCTGCTGAATGTTGTGCGACGTGAGCGGCAAGTGGTGACAGGGGAATGAACACATCGACCGGGGGATTCGTCCTCGTGGTGAAGGTTGCGGTGGAACTTGCTTCGTAATTGGATAGACATTGAGGCTCCCTGCTGCTGATTCGCCTGTCCTTCAATCGCCTGTCACGGGACAACAATCGCCTGCCACGGGACCACGGTGCTCACTCGGGCAACTCCGATTGTTTTTGAATCGCCTGCCACAAGGCATCGGCGAGGGCTTGCATTCCCTTGTCGCCGGGGTGGCCGGCGACTCCGGCGTGCTCGATCTTGCGTTCGGCGCGCGCGTAGTTGGTCTCGTCGAAGCCGAGCTTGCTGATGTCGATGAACGTGCCGCCGGCCGCTTCGCAGGTTTTCTTCATGAGCCGGTCCTTGTCGGCGTCCTGCCAGAACTGACTGCGGACAAAGATCGTCGGCTGGCCGTGTTTCTTCAGTTCGGTGAAGAGATTGGTGAAAGCCGCTTCAAACTCCGCCTTGGCTTCGTCGGTCTTCGGCGACGCGGCGTTCTCGCCCAGCGCGATGATGATGATGTCGGCCTTGAACGCGAGCTCCTCTTTCAATTCGTCCGGCAACTTGTAGGCGGTCAGGTTTCGTTCAAAGTCGGCGATGTTCTTGACCATGATCTGCGGCCTGCCTTCGACGGTTGTGGCAATCTGGCTCGTCAGCACATGGACGTAGTCCTTGTCCTCGGCACTCGCCGCCATGCCCCAGTTGCCGGTCCAACCAATCTTCGGAGCGGGTCCGTGAAACGTGATGCTGTTCCCGAGAAATAAGACCCTTCCAACTCGCAGCTTGCCGATTTGCAGTCCCTTGTCGGGCGCGTTGGCTTGAGTCGAGACGGTAACGAAGTCGCTGGCGGCGAGCGCTGGGGCGATGCGAATCAATCCTCCGTCGAGCCGCTCGAACGGGATTTGGCCGAGTCGCACGGACTCGACACGCGTGACCGGCTTGTCTGTCTTTAATCGCAGTTCAACGCGATCGAGCGGCTTCAGGGTGTGATTGGAAAGCGCGAGCAACACGCCTTGCTCACAGCGTAGCTCCACGGCGTCGATGAGCGGCGTGTCGCAGGTCAGGGACGGCTTGAGCTTCGCGGCGCGGATCGGTGTGAGCAGTCGCTCGCGAATGCTTGCCGGATAAACCCAAGGGTTGTGCGAGCGGTCGAGCAACTCGCGATCGGCGGGCGAGATGCCTGCGATGGCGGTGACTTTGGAAACGGTGCTGGCCGTCGCGTTGGTCGCTTCGGGCTGATCGTTGTTGTCGCTCGCTCTGAGCTTCGCGGCGGCGTGATGCGCATCGAGCTTCTGTTCGAGCGGGCGTCGCGCCAGGAGCGCGGGCTTGATGTAGCTCAATGCCGGCAGGAAGCCGCAGACGAGGACTTGTCCTTTGCCCGCGCGGCCACTCACGACGGCGGGCTGACCGTCTTGGAATGTGGCGAGAACGTGGGGCACGTTTTCAACGTGCCCGTCTGTTCTTGTTTTGAGCACGTTGGAAACGTGCTCCACGACTTTCAGCGGCTGCTTCACCGACAGCACTTCGAGTTTCTCGTCGCCCCATGTGACCGTGTCTTGCGGGTTGAGGTAGCTTAGGAACTTGCCGGAGTTGTTGTACGGCTCGGGAGTTGTCAGCTCGCCGCGTTCGACGGGCAGCAGTGACTTCAGCGTGTCGAGCGGGCGATTGAATTCGTCGCGCGACGCGGCTCCGGCGGTGAGGAACAGCGTGCCGCCGGACTCGACCCACGCTCGCAATTTCGCGGCGGCGGCGCGCGTCAGGTTTGGACCGGAGAGGTAGCAGACTTTGTATTGATCGAGCCTCTCGATCTCGCGCTCCGGGACGATGTCGACCGGCGTTTGAGCGTGCGTCAGCGCGAGCCAGGTATGCATGCGGTCGTGACCGAACGCGACGTTGCCGGGCAATGTCCAGATGTCAGTCGATGAGCTGTAAAGAATCGCGACCTCAGCCGGTGCGG
>JANMLE010000846.1:0-1984 GCA_031372385.1 Planctomycetota bacterium
CGCACCATTTCGGCCAGGTTGGCCCCCTTGCCTCCGAGCAGGGATTTCATGGTGGCATCACCGTCGGCCACACCATCGCCGAAGTAGTAGACGTATTGAGTCATGCGCAGTCCTTCCAAACCCGGCCGCTTCCGCAGCAACCGCAAAAAAGGGATCGGCCGGCAATTGTGTGAGCCAGCCAGCAGGGCGGGAGCTCGGGGCGAACAATCAGCGCCCGAACAAATCCCACTCGTTGACGAGGCGGGAAAGTAGCGACCGAACGGCCGAACTTCAAGCGTACGGCGATAACAGCATCGGGACAGTATCGGTTTATCCGAAGAACCGATGACCATATGACTGTGCGTCGTCAGTGGTGGCGACTGCCCCCAGGCATTCATTTCGTCCTGCGAATTCACCAGAATCTGTCGGGACTCGAATCAGTCGCCCGCACAGAAAGGCCACCCGTGACCGGACACGACTTTGACCCTGCCGCCGCGAACCGCCACTTCTCGACCGACTGCTTCAACCGGGTCTGGGATCTGCTCGACAAGCCCGACCGTTCGGCGGACGACGACTTGTTGATGGTCTCGATGTGTCATGCGTCGTTGTTCCACTGGAAGCAGCGGCCAGACTGCTCGTCGCGAAACCTGTCCATCGGCTATTGGCAGTTGTCGCGCGTCTACGCGGTGTTGGGACAGGCCGAGAACGCGCGTCAGTTCGCCCGCCTTTGTTGGACGTACAGTGAGAACAAGGAACCGTTCTACCTCGGTCATGCGTACGAGGCACTCGCACGAGCTGAGTTCATCGCTGGGAATGTCGATGCCGGAGTGCGCTTTCTGGCAAACGCCCGCGAGCAATCGGCGTTGGTGGACGATCCCGCAGAACGCGAGATGCTGGAACAGGACTTGGAGACGATGCAGGCCACGGCCCAACCCGACCGGCAACGTTTGATCAGCCATGTCGATGTCATGCGTGAATCCCTGCTCGCGGAAATCCACGATGTCTTTCGCGATGTCTCGCGCGAGGGGGGCGTTGCGTGGGGTGAGTCGGTTCTGATGGACATGGGTGGGCAGTTCGACGAATCACCGCGCCCGGACAGCGATACGCACTGGTCACAACTGGTCGATGACGAAAGTTGGCAGCCGGAGCCGGGCATCGGCGGATTCAACTTTCTGGACTCCATCGGTTTTCGATACTACCTGCCACCGGTGTTGATTCGTTGCATACGCAGCGGTTGTGACGAGGGAATCCAAGATCATCTGAGTGAAGCCAGTCCGGGATTCATGCAGCATCGGCTTGAACAACTCTCACTGCTTGATCATCGTCAACGCCGCTGTATCGCGAGATTCCTGCTTTACATGTCGCGACAATATGACGTGCCGTACTGGTTCGGGACGCTGAACGAAGGTTGGTGGCAGTACCTTGATGCCGACTGACCACCACCGCGAATTGAGTATTCGGGAATCGCGGCCTATTCTGTTGCGTCGAACACCGTCGCGACGCGCGACAATCTTCAACGACTGGGACTTTGGCCAGATGACTCCACTTCCGAAGATGCGACCGCGCGACGTCGACATGTCTCCCGAGGCAATCGACTTGCGACTCCGCCGCACAAGCGAATTGAGCAAACTGTACCTCTACCTGGCCTCCGTTCAATATCGGAAGCAGCTTCGGGAACGCGAACGGTTGGCCGAATTGGAAAAAGCAACGGCGACCGTCACTCCGCAGACCGAGGCCACCGCCGACGAACAAAAGGACAACCTCTGATGAAGCCGCTGTTCCGGGGACTCGTGTTGACGCTCTCATTCGTGGCCGGCGGAATCGCCGTGGCAGGGGACAAGATGACGTATCCGGGTTCGAAGAAGATCGATCATGTCGATGAACTGCACGGTGTAAAGGTGCCGGACCCGTATCGTTGGTTGGAGGATGACGTCCGTGAATCGAAGGACGTCGCGGCGTGGGTCGAGGCCCAGAACAAGGTGACGTTCGCCTACCTCGAAGCGCT
>JANMLE010000887.1:0-2304 GCA_031372385.1 Planctomycetota bacterium
ACCGGGCCAGAACGCCGCCGTTGCGCAGATCGATCGTGGCGATTTCACCGGTTGCCGTCGGCAGACAATAGAAATGGCCGACGCGAACACCGCGGCCGGTCGGTTCGACTTCGGCGGCGGCAAACGAATCCATCGCTTTTCCATCCGAGAGCTGGACGGCTCCCACACCGTGACGACCGACGAGCACGACGCGTCCCTCAACCGTACACGCCACATACATCCATTCGTCGCGCGGCAACTGCCAGAGCTCGTGTCCATCGACCAGATCCAGGCAATACAACCGGTCCGAATCGCGCGGCGTGATCAGCACCTTGCCGTCGACGATCAACGGCGTGCTGTCCATCCACCGTCCGAGCTTGTCGGCCTCCTCCAGGCGGAACTCCTGTTGCATCACACGGTCGAATACCGGCGCGGCGTTTTGCGAATCGGGCCGCACGAACGACGGGTATTGAAATCCCCACACCAACACGCGACGCGCGACATCAATCGCCACCACGGCACCGGACGATGTGGGGCAGACCATGACGCCGTCGGATGTGGATGGCGACAGACCGGACAAGCGCCGCAGAGGTTGCCCCATTAGCGGTGGGTCCGTCGCAATCAGTGTCTGTAACCAATCGATGCGGACCGACTGCCGCTCCGCGTCCTGTTCCAACACCAGCAATTGCAGCGCCCCCTGATTCTCGGCGATCACGTACAGCCGGTCATTGACCGGTGCCGGCGGACCGAGAAAGTACAGTGAAGAGAGCTCGACCGGCTTGGAACCGCGCGGACCTCCCACCTCCCACAGCAGACGTCCGCCCGCCAGATCGTACGCCGCCAGCTTGTTGGCCGGCCGCGACTCCGACGCGCCAAACACGTTCACCGTGACGTTGGCGTTGCCGTCCAGCTCTTCCAGCGCAAACACGGTTCGCCCGTCGCTGGTCAATGTTCCCGCCGCGATGTCGCGAAAGGCGCGGCGTTCGAGATGCCCTTCGAGCGTGGCCGCGTGCAGACTCACGCTGCGTCCCAAGCGGGATCGCGCATCGGCAGCGCGGACGTTGAGAAACCGGACCAGCGACTCATCGACCACGGACGACCGCCACAGCAATTCGCCCGATTGCAGGCTGACCGCGGTGATGTCGGCCAGGGTCCGATAGACGACGGTGTCGCCGATCACGAGCGGCTGCGCCGCCGGCAGCGCGGGACGATTCTCTTCGAGCAGCGTCACGAGAACGCGATCGAGGGCCTCGCGAAACCGGGTCCGATGCCGGCGATCCTCATCGGGTCGACCGTCCAAGACCATGTGTTCCAGAGTCGAGACGCGCCAGATGTTGCCTCCCACGGGACTGGCCGGTGCCGCCGACGCATTGCGCGTCGGTCCTCCACCCGGCATCGACCACATCGCGACCTCAGAAGACGCGACATCGCGCAGCGCCAGTGAACCGAGCAGCTTCGCCGCGTCGTCATCATCGGCCGGGAGCGGGACGTCCCGCCCCTTGAGTCGCATCTTCCCTGTCGGATCGCCCCGTTTCAGTTCCCGCAGCGCCGCCACCCCCCGAGCCAACCGACCGGCACGGCTCCAGTACACGGCCCGCTGCAACGAGAACTGCGGTGTTCGTTTCGGATGAGTGCGCAGAGGCTCCAACAACAGCGCCGCCTCCAACGGGCGATTGCCATCGGACGCCAGGGCCGCCAGATAAATGGTCGCGTCGTAACCGGCGGACGTGGCGGTAAACCGGCGGGCGACTTCCGCCACACCACCGAAGTCGTCGAACTCCATCGCCGTTGCCAGCAACTGTTTCGCGGTCGCCCCGTATTCCAATTCGTAGGCCGCATGACCATCCGCCGGCAGGGACAACAACAGCCGCAGCGCCTCTTTGCGGGTTCCGCCACGATTGCCGCGCTCCTCTTGGAAATCCCGCTCCAGAAAACTGTCTTCCGGTCGGTCCAACACAAATTGCAGGAGCTGCACGGCCGAATGGAGCTGCTTCTTCGCGATCGACTGCTTCGCTTCGGCCAGCGCGTGAACAACGTCCCGATCGGGATCGACGACTAGTTGCGCGCCGAAGCCGGGCCGGATGGGATTTTGCGCCCGCACCGTGCCGCCGCAGGCCAGCACGCCGAGCATGCACAGCGTCAATCCGATCGGGCTGAGTGACTGAATTCGTCGCATCCTTTTCTCCACCGCGGGAGTCCGACACAGGGCGACAGAATACCCGAACGGCACCGCGGATGTCAGCGCGGACGGGACCAAGGGAAGGGCCATCGGGGAATTGACGAGGGATGGTCTGTGATGTCGAGCCGCGCCCGTGAGGAAGCGGG
>JANMLE010000912.1:0-9103 GCA_031372385.1 Planctomycetota bacterium
TCCGCTTCCCGGCAATGCACGACAAACGGCAAGTCGAGTTGCCGCGAGAGTTCGATGTGCCGATGAAAGTACTCGGTCTGCAAGTCGATCGGGGCGTAGCCCCAATACTTGTCCAAGCCGGTTTCGCCCAGTCCGACCACCTTCGGCGACCGCATCAGTTCGACGATCTGCTCCCAATCACCCGGCTGCGCTGCTGACACGTAGTTGGGATGCAGGCCGACAATGGCGTAGACATTGGGGAAGCGCTGCGTCAATTCGAGGACTCGACGACAACTGTCGAGTGTGATGCCGACAGCCAGCATGGTTTTGACGCCGACATCGACGGCCCGCTGAATGGTCTCGGCGCAATCCTGCGTGAAGGATTCCTCGTCAAGGTGGCAGTGACTATCGATCCATTCCATCGGGGACTGTCTCCGGGCAGGTGGCCGTTCTGTTCCCCGATGATTGTGCCGCCGCCGCCGTGCGGCAAGCCATGATCCTCAATTCATTCTCCCCGCTGGCCGTAAATGAAGGCATACAGTCGCCTGGCGGCGGGCTCCCATTGGCCGTCGCGGGCCTGTTGAATCATCGCCGCCAAAGACCGGGCGGGCTTGGCGGGAAGTCGACCCTCCGCGCGATAGGACTTCAGACGCTGATCGCAATCGTCCAGACGCGCCCGGTCCTTGGTGGTCATGGCGGTGAAGAGCGCATCGACGGTCTTGACCACCTCTTCATCCGTTCCGATCTGCGGTGGTGTGCTCCAGTGGCGCGCGAGCAAGATCAGGGCCGCGACCGCCAGGATGCCGCACAGGACCACGGCCCAGCGGCGGTCAGTCCCGTGGCGGTTAGTCTCCACTGACGACCTCCCCGCGGTTGCGGGTCGAGAGTTTGACCCAGACGTTGCCATCGGTGAACGCAGTGTAGAAGCGGACCGAACCGTCACCAAACAGCACGTTGCATCCCTCGCCGTGCTCACCCCACATTTCATCAGTGTGCCCAAACGGATTGTTGGGGACGTGAATGATGACCTGCGGGTGATCGTGGACGTCGGGTCCGCTGTGGCAGCCGACCATGTTCGTGGCCGCGTTGTTTTCCGAGGGCCAGGGTCGCATATCCAACCGGGGCACGACCACCGCACCGGGAACGACGCCCACCCAGGTGTTGTTGCTCAGGATGGAACTGCGTTCGCCCACGAAGATCGTGCTCGACAGTCCGTCGGTGACGTCAGCTACTCGGGTGTGCGAGTTGGGATAGAACGGTCCGTCGATGATGCAATCGGGCGCACCGGGGACCGGTTCGGGAACGTCGTAGTTGTAGCAGAAGGCGGTCGTCCGTCCCCACGGCTGGTTGATTCCCGCGTTGGTGACGTAATGACTGTGCGCAAAGAAAATGTTACTGCCATCGGAGCGGGTCATGTCGACGCCGTGCCGGTTATCCGTTGCGCGTTGAACGTTGTACCCCCGGCTCCCACCCGTGGCCGACGGGCACAGAAACGCCTGCGCCGGCGTGCCGGCCGGCCGCGCATTCACCGGTGCCCAACAGGGTTCGTTCACGTTGAAGGCGTTGTACAACGACGACTGATCCAGAAACGGCAGCAGGCACACCCCCCACCCGAATCCCGGCGGGGCGACCCGGTTCTGATCGCCATAACTGATCCCATAGGCCGTTCCATTGGGATAGGGATTGAGAATGCACGAGGGTGGAAAGACCTGGTGGGTTCCCTCGTAATTGTGCAGAGCCAATCCCAACTGCTTGAGATTGTTCTTGCACTGCGTTCGCCTCGCCGCCTCGCGCGCCTGCTGGACCGCCGGCAGCAGCAGGGCCATCAGAATGGCGATGATCGCGATCACCACCAGCAACTCGATCAGCGTAAATCCCCTGCAAACCGATCGTGTTTTGTTTTTTGAAAACAGCATTTTTGACCCAGTCGGATATTCGGTTTCTTCGTCAGAAAGAAAAGTTTTGAGCGATCAAAACATCTTGTGAGACGATACGAATCTCGGGAAAAGCTGTCAAGCCGAGCGTGGCTTCCAGTCTGTGCTCAGTGGAGCCAGCCCTGTTGCCGGGCGATCTGCCGCAGAACGATGGCGAAGTACGCACCGGGAGCCGATGTCGCCACCAGCAACAGCAGGAATACACCCTGCCGGAATCGAAGTCCGACCAGCAGGCAGGTCATCATTCCCAACGCGGCGGCTTGGGTTCCCACGAGAATGCACAACGACTTGAATCCGCTGAGCGGCAGGATTTCAGCGAGGACCGCGGTCGACCAGGCGATCAGGCACAATCGCGTCGCAAACCCGGCCACCCAGCCCCGCTTCGGCGGTGGTCCCGCAGGAGCTTTTGGTGGATCACCCATCGCGCGGTGGCTCACTGAAAAAAGGGGGCTCTCCGCCAAATTCGTTGACGGTCTGTTCGGCGCGGGTCTCCTGACCCCGCCGAAACGGCTGACCGAAGGTCTCATCTTCGGTTTTCAACACGAACAGCGGAGACCCAAAAAGGGACGGTGCCTCCCACCGGGCGGCACCGTCGTGTTTGTGACTTTCCAAGCCCCGTGGCGCACGCGGCCCGCGTGCGATTCCACGGAAGAACAGGTAGGCGAGCCGCAGGCACTACAGTCTTCATCGGCCTGTTTACGGCTTCGAGTACGTGTCGAAGACGCGCACTTTGTCCCAGGTGGGCATGTTCTCTTCGATGAACTTCAGGTGGTCTGCCGCAGTCTGATAGGTGTCGTGATCCTTCTTCGTCTTGAAGACCACGAGCAGCCCGACGTGAAAATCGCGGACGTTGACCGGTCGGTCAAGTTCCGTCACGAGCGGCCCGGCCGCGAAGTACACCACGCCGGGGTGATCCTTCAGGTACTTGAAACAGGCATCCACCAGCTTCTGGGTGTTTTCGGGCGTCCCGTCCTTCAGCGTGAAGTAGACGTTGTGGATCAGCAGCGGTTGCTTGGCGTCATCGGCCATCGAAGAGGTTTCCTGCGAGAGAGTGATCGTCAGTCCCAAGGCCGCCACCAACAGCAGGCCGGCAGCCACCGTGATTCGCGAAGTCATCATGTCCCAGTCTCCTTGGAGTTGCCACTGCGTTGCGTATTTTCCACTGCGTTGAAAGCCCCGATCGATCGTTCGACCGACATCACAACCGATGGCTCGGACAGTTGCTCGAAGTTCGCGTACTATAGGCGGCATGTCCCCGAGAACGAAGTCCCACCGCATTGCCTTGTTGTTCGAGTACGCCACGCTGAACGGCGGCGAGCGGTCGATGCTGGCGTGTCTCGATTGGTTGCGAAGCCGGGAGACAAACTTCGAGTTCGTGGCGATCGCACCCGGTCAGGGACGGCTCGCCGAGGCGCTGGCCGCGCGCGGCATCGAACTCATCCCCTGGACCATCGCCGGGACCGGCGCGATCAGGATGTCGCGCGAGCAAGCGGAACTGGGACTGGTTGAGGCCGTTCATCAAGCCAACCCCGCATTGCTGCATGCCAACAGCCTGGCGATGGGCCGAGTGACAGGGGCGATCGCCGGGCGACTGTCGATCCCGACGTCTTCGCATCTGCGCGACATCCTGAACCTCAGCCATGCCGCCATCGCCGACCTGAATCGAAATCAACTCCTGATCGCCGTCTCACAGGCGACGCGCGACAGCCACGTCGCGCAGGGTCTGAACCCCGACCGCGTGGTCGTCATGCACAACGGCGTGGACCTTGTTCAACTCCAGCCAAGTCCGGCGAGTGGCTGGCTGCACCGCGAACTGCAATTGCCCGACAGCGCGATCCTGATCGCGACGATCGGTCAGATCGGCTTGAGAAAGGGTCAGGACATCCTCGCCGCCGCGGCCCCGGAGATCGTCCGCCATGTACCCGATGTCCAGTTCCTGCTGATCGGCGAACGCTCGTCCACCAAGGCCGAGAGCATCGAGTTTGAACAGGCCATCGAACGCCGATTTGCCGAGCACAACCTGGCGTCGCGCCTGCATCACCTCGGCTATCGCGACGACATCCCCAACCTGCTGGCCGAGATCAACTTGATCGTCCATCCCGCCCACCAGGAACCGTTCGGCCGCGTCCTGCTCGAAGCCGCCGCCTGCGGAGTCCCCGTCGTGGCCACCAACGTCGGCGGCACCTCGGAAATCGTCATCGACGGCGTCACCGGCCGCCTCGTCCCGCCCCGCGATCCACAGTCTCTGGCCGCGGCCGTGATCGGCCTGCTCATGAGCAACGACCAACGGCAATCGATGAGCCGCGCCGCCCGCGCCCGCGCTGTGAGTGAGTTCGATGTGGCTCGGTCCGCGGCACGATTGCTGGAACACTGGCGCGCAGTGATCAATTGACCGCCCGTCCCTCGTTCCCAAGCTCCCGCTTTGTCCCTCGTTCCCGAGCTCCAGCTTGGGAACGGCTGTCTTGGAAGCTCCGCTTCGCGGCGGGAACGTTGGCCTGCGCGCCTCGTGACACGCCAAGCTGGAGCTTGAGGGATGCTCGTTCCCAAGCTGGAGCTTGGGAACGAGGGCGCACGAGGGCACGAGGGAATCGATCGATCGCAGCGCGTCTTGTGTTCCGCAGGCTGGGCGATGCGTTACGTCACATCGGCAGTCGTTTCACCCGTGGGTCGGTTGTGGAACTCGGCCCAGCGTTCCCAAGCGTAGTCCCATTCCATCCACATGCGCATGACGGACCAGAGCAGGCGCATCTTGGAGAGGTGTTCCTGCGGCATGCGAGTTTGCTGGGTCAGCGATTCGCGCGCGGCGGAGGCCAGGCCCCAGCGGGTGCCGAGTTGGCGGCAGAGGCCGTCGGCGGAGAGGTCGGGTTCGGCGTCGTCCTTCGTGTAGCCGGCACCGTTGGCGGTCACGAACAACTCGAACAACTGGCTGCGATACGGGTCCAGTTCGAGCGGTTTCGTCGACTGCTCGGCTTCGAAAATCAGGGCTTCAATGCGGTCGAGAATGCGGTCGGCCAAGGTCAGTGTCTCGTCGATGGAGGAGGACATGTTCGTATCCGGCGGGAGGGGGTAAACAGGCGGGAGAGGATACCAGCGGCATTTGGTTCGCGGTAGTGCGTGGCCTGCGCGGATGATGGCGAACAGTGCGAAGTGAGAAGTGATCAGTGCAAACTGCAAGACAACCGCAACAGGGCATTCCCATTTTGCACCTTGCACTGAACACTTCTCACTTTGCACTACTCTTCTCCCCCTCTCAACGACGGCACCCCGGTCACACGAATGCAACCGGGGTGCTGCGGCTCTGTCGCAAAGCACTCATGAAGAGGGTCAGGGGATCAGGTAGATGAAGCCGGTGACGGCGGCCGCTTCCACGGCGGCGGCCTTGGCATTCCAGGGGAACGGGTAGCGCAGCTTCGGGACGACATCGCCCGGCCGATACCAACCGAGTGGCGAGTGGAGTTCCCACGGATGCACCATCGTCAACTGGTACGGCATCATCACAAGTTGCGCGCTGAACCGGGCCGAGGAGACCACGGGTTGCAGCAGCGGGTGATGCGTGTGTCCGTAGCGTTCCAGCGCCGGATCCTGGAAGTACAGCGGGTAAAACTTCGACTCGGGGGCGGTCCAGGGGAGGGTCACTTCGGGGAAGTTCCGCGGGGTGTACTCGTCGCCGCCGAAACGGACGTTGAATTCACGGGCCATCTTGGCGGCGTACTGCTTGATCTCGTTGTCCTTGTCGAAATCGTCAACCGGCGCGATGTCGCTCATGCGCCGCACTTGCGTGGTCTTGATCGGGGGGCTCCCCGGAACAGAGTGTGTCAGTCGCCGCGTACCGGGGGCGGCAGGCGTGGCGTCCGCGGGGGACGTGCCATCGGTCTTGTCTTCGTAGGGGAGCTTGTCCGGTTCGGGAAACGCCGGGTCAGAGAACGCTGGTTCTGAAACTTCCGGTTCTGGGAATGCCGGTTTTGGAAGTGCCGGGATGGAAAGAGTCGGTTCTGGAAGAGCCGTGTCGGCATCGGCTACGGGTGGTCCGCCAATGTCCGGGAGGTTGCGGAGTCGGTCCGTCGTCAGCCCCTCAGATTCGAGGTCGTCTGGCGAAACCGGCACCGGCAGCACCCATTCGGGTTCCGCGACTTTCAACGTCGGCGGCACTTCGGGGAGGGCGGACAACGTGGGGGTGGGGAGAGGTTCGGGGGCTGAAGCGCGGGCAGGAGCCGTCCTGACTGGGACCACTGTTTCTTCAATTGCACCCGTCTGAGTGGCGTCCGGATCGGCCGGTATCACCCTGGAGTTGGGCCGCCTTTGACTGGGGACCGAGCGGAGGACCGCTGTTCCCGCCGGCGCGTCGTCCGGCTTCTTCCGGTCTCCAGCCTCCGGGGTCCGGCCTCCTGTCGCCGGCTGTAACCGGGGCACCGGCGCGGGGGTGGTTTCATAGGGGGTGAACTTGTATTGGGTCTTCAGCCGCTCCCATCGTTCGGCCGCCGGTCGCGGCGCGGTTCCGTTGAGGACTGACGGCTGGTTCGCGGCAGTTGGCTCCCCGGCGACTGTTATCGTCGGCGCGAGGTTCAACAGGACCGACGCCCCCAGCACCACCGTTTTAAGAGCCTGTTGAAAGAAACGTGGCACGGACGCCTCGTCCGTGATTTCCCGTTGTAATTCGGACGGACGAGGCGTCCATCCTACCTGTTTCAACAGGCTGCTAAGGCGATTCCAACTGGGCGTGTTCGGCCGAGTAGTTTGGCGATTCTTCGACGATCGTGATGTCATGCGGATGGCTCTCCCTAACCGTGGCCGGTGAGACTTGGATGAACCGCGCTTCCGTGCGCAGTTCGGCGATCGTGCGAACGCCGCAGTATCCCATGCCGGCCCGCAGTCCCCCGATCAATTGATACAACAACACCGGCAGCGCGCCCTTGTAGGCCACGCGCCCCTCGACCCCTTCGGGAACCAGCTTCGACGACACCGGCCCCCTGCCGTCGTCTCCATTCGATTGCCGGTAGCGTTCACTGCTTCCGCGGACCATCGCGCCCAGTGAACCCATGCCGCGATAGCGCTTGAATCTCCGTCCCTGAAACAGCACCACTTCACCGGGACTCTCATCCAATCCCGCCAGCAGACCGCCGAGCATCACGCAGTGGGCGCCCGCTGCCAGGGCCTTGGTGATGTCGCCGCTGTAGCGGATACCGCCGTCCGCGATGATGGGGATGCCGGTGTCGATGGTCGCCTTGACGGCATTCGAAATCGCCGTCAACTGAGGCACGCCGATCCCGGCGATGATCCGCGTGGTGCAGATCGAACCGGGGCCGATCCCGACCTTGACCGCATCCGCCCCCGCGCGGACCAAGTCTCGTGCTCCTTCCGTGGTGGCCACATTGCCGGCGACGATGTCGATCGTCCAGCGCCGCTTCAGTTCCCTGACTGTCTCGATCACGTTCTTGGAATGTCCGTGCGCGCTGTCCACGCACAACACGTCAACACCCTTCTCGATCAACCGCTCGGCCCGCTCGTAATCACCGACTCCGATCGCCGCGCCGACCCGCAATCGTCCCCGCGTATCCTTGGATGCCCTGGGATATCGGAGATTCTTGTCGATGTCCTTGATCGTGATTAACCCCTTCAACTGGTAGTTTTCGTCCACCAGGAGCAGCTTCTCCACCTTATTTTCCAGGAGCAACCGTTGGGCCTGCTCCAAAGTGGTGTCTTCCTTGGCCGTGACGAGGTTTTCTTTCGTCATCACTTCGGACACCGGCGTGTCCGTGGACGGCAGAAACCGCAGGTCGCGGCGGGTCAGAATGCCCAGTAGCTTGCCATCGCGGACCACCGGCACTCCGCCGATGTTCCGCTCATCCATGATGGCCTTGGCTTCGGCCGCCGTCGCTTCGGGAGGGAGCGTGACCGGATCGACAATGACACCGTTCTCGGCCCGCTTGACCCGTTCGACCTGCATCGCCTGCGCTTCGGCCGACATGTTCTTGTGAATGATGCCGATCCCCCCCTCCTGCGCCATGGCGACCGCCATTTCGCTTTCGGTGACGGTGTCCATCGGGCTGGACAGAATCGGCACGTTCAGCCGGATATTGCGGGTCAGTTGCGTCGACACATCGGTGTCGCTCGGCACCAGTTCGCTGTAGCCGGGTTCCAGCAGCACGTCGTCGAACGTGACTCCCTTGTAGGCAATTCGATCTTCCATGTTGGCTCCTGATCTGTGGACGGGATGCGAATGTCAGGCATCCCGCTTCGGTTCTGTGGTGTGGGAATCCAGTGTCTCGCCGCGCAGGGACTGCTGCAACCGATTGGAGAGCGCGACCAGTTGATCGACCTCCAGCTCCTCAGCGCGCGAGTCCCCCGGCAGTTGCAGTTCGGTCATGATGGCCTCGATGTCGGGTTTCGACAGGCGTCCCTTGAAGATCTGTGTCAGCACTCCCCGCAGCACCTTGCGGCGCTGAGTGAACAGATCCCGCAGGAAGACCTGAAACGTGGCGCGGTCGTGAATCCGGGCGCGTCCGGCGGGATCGGGGTCGATCCGCACGATCGCCGAATCGACTTCCGGCCGCGGCCAGAAGACCGATGGTCCCAACTTGTGAACGATCTTGATGCGGCTCTGTGCTTGCACGAAGACCGACAGGGCGCTGTAGTCGGACGTGTGCGGCCGAGCGGACAGGCGCTGTGCCAGTTCGAACTGAATCGTCACCACCATCCGGTCCAGCGGAAGATCCGTAGCGAGCAGGTTGGCGATCACCGGCGTGCCGATGTGGTAGGGGAGATTCGCAACCAGTTTCAGCCGCCGTCCCGGTTCGGCTGCCAACTCGCGGGCGACCGCTTCGAGAATCAGCGGATTGAGTTGGTGCTTGCTCTTGAGGGCATCACAGTTCAGCAGCGTGACGTCGGGCAGATGCGACACGGCTTCACTCGCCAGCCGGTACATGTTCGGATCGTATTCGACCGAGACCACGGCCCCCGCTTCGGCGGCCAGGAACGCGGTCAGTCCACCGGTTCCGGCCCCCACTTCCAGCACGACATCGTCGGGGGTCAGCTCCGCCTCGGCGACGATGCTTTCCAGCAGGTTGAGATCAATGAGGAAGTTCTGCCCCAGATCCCCGCGCGGGTGCAACCCCTCCTGCTGAAACAGGGCCATCAGGTGCGACCGGGTCTGACGAAGCGGCGAATTCATCCGCGACAGAGTACCCGGAATC